>CAZCLC010000001.1:0-59440 GCA_964499455.1 uncultured Candidatus Saccharibacteria bacterium
TAGAGCAGCTCCCTGTTAAGGAGTTGGTTGTAGGTTCGAGTCCTACCGCCGGAGCAGAGTATTGATGTACGAACTTCTGATTTTCGGAAGAAAACGACTTTTCGTCGTTCCGCCTGTCGGCGGACAAGTTTTGGGAGGAACGTTTTGCCCCGCACCGCATTTGCGGGGCGGGGTTTTTGTTTTCGCCAAAATCCGCAGGATTTTGGCGCGGAGAATTACCACATTATCGGAGCACTAAAGCACTGCTGTTTGTATTCAATCGCTCCGCTCTTGAACAAACAGGGAGCGTAAGATTAAGTTTATGGGTACAGTTCACGTGGCGCGTGAGAGGTTATTTCAAATTCTTGCGTTTTGACTGGTGGATTAAATTCGGTAGAATAATTGTGAGAGTTTGTTGTGATTTTATATCGTGAGCCAAATTGTATGTTCGGCGTTTGTTGCATAGCAACTTCGTCGCTCGGCTGTTGCGCGAAGCACGCTAAAGGCTGATTTTGAAAGGATTTGCCACGCTCCGCGTGGCTCAAAAAACAATTCCCGTTCTCGCAAAATTCGGTTCGAGTCAATCTTTTTTAGGAAATCTTTTTTTTCAAAAAGATTTTCCTGCAAAGCGATAATTTCGGCTTGTTTACTGGCTGAAATGAATTTTTTGGCAGGTTCGAGCCAATGATTGCCGTTTTTGTTCAAAATCTAAAATGTCATCTGTACGTATCATCTTGGCTATTGAAATTGGAAATGATTCAATTGGGGTTTCTGAATCATCTACTACTGCATTCAGGTTTTCATACATTGTATATATAGTATATATTAATTAAATAATTATCCTACTATTATTAAACATCACCTATAATCTTGTTAGTTTATATTTTATATGGAATTATAAAATTGACCAAAACCAATTTTTTGTTATACTGCAATGAAAATCAGCGATGAAGCTCGCTTCTATTGTCATTAATTTGTACTAACAGCTTCTACCAATACCAGTTATGGTAGAGACGACTTTAAATAAAAAAAAATTACAACAAATACAACAGTTAGTTGCCGAGCTTGTTTCTCTGCAAAATCCTCAAATTATATCTCGTTTGCTTCCATATGGGAGCACGGCAATTAAATGTTTACGGGACGCCTTGCTTAATGGTAAGCCGACTTCTGTGTATCAAGCAAGACAACAGTTGGTCTTGGCTCTTTCTGCATTTCATGCACGTGATGTGCTTTTGGAATATCTCCGTATGTCACAAAAAATAGAAAATCCAGTGGTAAAATTCGCTGAAGAAGCCGTTCAAAGTATAGCAGCTCGTGAGCTATCACAATGGGGAGATAATGAAATATTCAAATTTCTAATTGATTTTTCTATGAATAATACCAGAATAGGTGTGCTTGATGCGCTCGCTAAATTTGGCCGTACTGAGGCGATACCAATATTTTTAAAAGCACTTGGGGATGATTATTATCGTTCAGCAGCTGAAAACGGATTACATGAAATAGGAGAAGTTGCCAAAGCGGACATTATAAATACAGCGATTACTCCAATTATACATAATGGTATTGAAACTCCACAAAGCATACGTTGTCGTTCATCAGCTCTTTCGCTATTGGTTGACTTACATATTAATCGTAATGATTGGAAAGTTCTGCAAAAATTATTTAAAGATTGTAATCCTGAGATTGCTGTTAAAATCGGTTTAATTACCATATCTATTGGAAATTCGTTAGATAAGACACGTTCTGTAAGGCAGATTATAAAAGTTTATTCATCAGCAACACCATATTCCAGAATGACTATGGAACTTGAAGAATGCCTTATACATCTTTCACCTGAAGCAAAGATAATCATTGATCAAACATTAGGAAAACAATTCAATAACAATAAAAGTGTACAAGAACGTTTATCTCGCGTCAGAAAAAGAATGCCTTAATAAATAAATAGCTACTTTACCAATTTGTTATATATCCATGTGATAACTACTCCAGCGATAAACCCATCCAAAAAAGCCCAAAGACCACCGATTACAACACCGATAAAGGATGCACTATATCCTAAATAAAGAGAAGAAAGTGTATTAACGATTGCATTTCCCCAACCGAACATTGCTGTTATACCAACGAAAACTACGTATGCCGCCCACAGTATGCCAAGTGCAACACCAAGTGCAACAGGATGATATTTGTTCATAGATATCTATAATAAAATTAAAGCTTATAATACGGCATTATTATTATAACGTATTTATATACGAATTAAATCAGTTTTATATATATTTAACGTATAATATAGTATTTTTTATACTCTGGGCATATATATGAAAGCCTATGATTTTTATCGTTTATGTGGTATTCTAATTATATCAATCAGAGCTGGATCCAAAAGAAGTAGGGATCGAGCTTCTCTCTTCAGCATCCTGACTTGATATATTAGACATTTAAATTTCTACCAAATATGCAAGAAGGAACAGTTGCAAAGAAAACCGATAAAGGTTTCGGCTTCATTAAGCGCGATGGACAGGAAAAAGATCTTTTTTTCCACTCTAACGAGCTTCAAAATATTTCGTTTGAAGAACTTCAAGAAGGAGATAAAGTCTCATTTGAAGTTGGAGATAGCCCAAAAGGCCCAAACGCAGTCAGTATTAATAAAATTTAATGCTGTAATACAAAAAAGCGCCCACAAAGTGGGCGCTTTTTTGTATTACATCACCTATATGTTATTTAAAATTTCAATAATATAAAAACACTTCTTAAATCATTAAAAACATTCATCATTACAAAATTAGTTTTTTGGTATTATAATAGTTATGTATTTATATAAAACTCTACATCGCAGTTTTTATTTTGTACAATTAAATTTTTAATAAAATTATTACTACAATATTAATATGTTAAACGGTATTGAGCATCTTATTACAATATTCGCTTCATTTGGAGTGTGGGGATATATTATTGTATTTGTTATCGCTCTTATTGAATCGCTTGCTCTTGTTGGTTCATTTATTCCAGGTGCAACTATTGTTGTTGCTTTCGGTTTCCTTGCAGCACAAGGTTATTTTAATGTGGAAATACTTATTTTTGTTGCAGCTATCGGAGCAATATTTGGTGATAGCATAAGTTATTTTATTGGCACAAAAGGTACGCATTTATTCAAGCGTGAGAATCGTATTCTTAATATAAGTCATTTAGAAAAAGGAAAAACATTTTTCGCTACTCATGGAGGTAAAAGTATTTTATTAGGTAGATTTGTTGGAATATTACGTCCAATTATTCCATTTGTCGCCGGTGCGGCGCGTATGAATATACGCACTTTTCTATTTTGGAATATCGTAAGTGGAATATTGTGGGCAATTGTACATGTTTTACTTGGGTATTTCTTTGGTGATATATTTTATTCTATTGAAGTATGGACTGGAAGAATCGGTGTTTTCCTCGTGCTATTTGCTCTATCAATTTTTGTCGTGTGGTTTGTTATTAAAAGAAGCGCTCCATTCTGGCGTTTAATTACTTCAGTTGTACGCTCAGTATGGATTACAGTGCGAGATAATCCAGATGTACGAAAATTTGTACATAAACATCCGCTAATTATCAGTTTCGTGCGAGCACGTCTTCATAGAGGTGTATTTCAAGGATTACCACTTACTGTGATGGTTGCGCTGTTTGTGAGTGTGTTATATATATTTGCTGGACTTGTGCAAGATGTTATCGCCTTAGATCCTATCGTAGCAATAGACATACGTCTTGCACATCTTTTATATACATTTCGTGACACTGGACTCGTTCATTTTTTTCTTTGGATAACCGCACTCGGAATGTTTCCGATAGTATTGATAGTATTGATAGGAGTTTCTGCCATTTTCTTGTTGTGGCGTAAAAAACAGTACGTTTTTGCGTTGTGGATTACTGTACTTGGGAGTCAACTATTTGTTTTTATTGGAAAACTTTTGGTACATAGATTACGTCCTGGAGGACTTATGCCTGTGTATAATGAACCGAGTTTTTCATTTCCAAGTGGTCATGCTGCAGTTGCTATTGCTCTTTACGGATTTATAACATATATATTATTACGCCATACTCATTCTTTTAAAAGAAAAACAACAATACTATTTGGTAGTACTGTGATTATTTTGTTACTTGGATTTAGTCGTCTTTATCTTGGTGTTCATTTTTTGAGTGATGTAATTGGAGGTTATCTTTCAGCGACACTTTGGCTTATTGCTGGTATTACTTTTGTATTATGGCAAGAGTATGGTACTAATATCGTAACTACAGTTACTGTACGTATAAAAACACTCACAATACTTCTTATTGGAGCTTTATTATTATTATATGGAATTTTTGCAGGTTTCTATATTCCACAATTATTACCAACACATACTACAGTACCAACAACTATCGTTAATGTACCAGTTGAAAAAATATTTTCTGGTGCAAATGCACTCCCAATCTTTACTACTGGTATTGCGGCTGTAAAACACGTTCCTATCAATTTAATAATTATTGCACCACACCGTAGCGTTCTTATAAAAGCATTTGAAAAATCAGGATGGTATAAAGCGAGTGAAATGACTGTCAATGTTCTTATGCGTAGTGCAAAAGCAGCACTTTTAAATCAAGAATATCTTACCGCGCCAATCAGTCCATTTTTTTGGAATGAACAAGTAAATACTGTAAGTTTTGAAGAACCGACACATACATATACCATTCGACAACGTCACCATATACGTATTTGGAATACGAATTTACGCACACAAAATGGAGAACATATTTATGTGGCGACGGCCAGTCTTGATGTTGGTTTAAAATGGTTTGTTGTACACCGTATTAGTCCAAATATTGATGCACAACGACAATATGTTGTTGATAGTCTTGAACAAGCTGGTGTTGTAACGCACAAAAAGAATATCGCCATCACAAAACCGACTATTGGTATAAATATCGCTGGTGATAGATTTTTTACTGATGGGGAAGCGTATGTATTATATTTACGATAGCTGATTATTTTTTAATTTGTTTTTGTTGCGCGTGTTTATTACCCAAAGGAATAATATAATACATAAATATATATCCTACTCCAAGACCGAGCAATGAAATTATATATGAACCAATGATATCAATTATATGATGCACGCCGACGAATACTCGTGATATACCGATAATAATTGCAAGAATCCATAATATTGCGCCATAGCGTTTATCAAATACAGTTACTATCGCTGCGAGTGTACCAGCAAGTAGTGCGTGATCGGAAGGGAAACCATTATCAGCTATATGATGAATAAGAGGCACAATATGTTCGTTTACAAAAGGTCGTGGATTGTAATAAAAAAAACCAGCAATACGAGAAAATATATAACTAAGTGAAAGTACAAACAAAGAAAAAGAAATAAATTTTCTGTGTTGTATACTTTTTACTCCATACCAAATAAAAATCCCAATTGATAGAATATATAAGTATTTCGCAGAAAAAATAACAACTGTATCAAACATAATTAATTTAATTGTATCATGCTACTTATATTATTTTTTAAATATATAGTAATCATTTAATATGATATTATCGCAATATATGTTGCGAAAGGTATTAACATTTATTTTTCTCATAATATGTATTGTACTTATTATTATTATTTTTTCTGCGCCACTTGCAGTACTATTTGGTGATAATATTTCGTACGGAAAAGCTTTAAAAACTGTTATTTCGTACCCATTAGTGGTAGAACATGAACTTTTTCGTGAGGGAAGTTATTTCATACCATATGATGCTTTACCTCAATGCGCGATAAACAGTATAATGTCCGTTGAAGATAAACGCTTTAAATATATTAATGGTGTTGATATTATTGCTATTGCGCGTGTTGCTGTGATGAGTCTTTCAAATGACCATACTGATCATGGTGGAAGTACTATTACTCAACAATTGGCACGACGTATTATTCAAGAACCTCGTAATAAAGTAAATATATTTGTATATACACATAGATTTTTACGTATTTTATATTATACGCTTATTGTTAATAATGTGTTTACCAAACGAGATATTATAACTCTTTATCTAAACAGTGTGTACTATGGGAAAGGAGCGACAGGCATTGAAAGTGCGGCGCATTCTTATTTTCATACTGATATACATCACCTTACGTTTGGTCAGTGCATATATCTTACAGGTTTACCGCAAGCGCCGAGTATATTTGGCAAACAACCGCAAGGGAAAGTTGCAATGGACAGATATCGTCATGTTATATCCACGATGGTACGTAATGGTTATATTTCTGTTGGTGATGGAAATATTCTTATGCACAATAAATTATTTATAAATGCACAATGACATATCAAGAAAGTAAAGTTAATAAAATCGTTCATTGACGCTAATACCCTATGAGGGTATTATAAGTATATTGATGTTATGTTTTACATTTACAAAATACATCTATATTAAAAATTAAAACAAGAACATATTATGAAATACAATTACACTAAAAAAGTACATTTTTCATTTTCAGACGCAATTCAAAAAACAAAAGAAGCACTTACTGCAAACGGATTCGGTATACTAACGAATATAGATGTAGCAGCTACATTAAAAAATAAACTTGATATTATATACGAACCATATTTAATTTTAGGTGTATGCAATCCTGCTTTGGCATATAAATCACTACAAGCCGAAAAAGAAATAGGACTATTTTTGCCATGTAATGTAATTATATATGAACAAAAAGGAATTGTGTTTATTTCAGTTATACGACCGACAGTTGCAATGGGTATGATAGAAAATGAAATACTATCTACAATTGCCGCTAAAGCAGAAAAAAAATTGTTGTCCGCTATAGAATCAATACATTCTTAAAACAATAACTAATTTCTTACATAAAATACCGGCATATGCCGGTATTTTATGTAAATTACATATAGAACAGTAAGTTTATTCTCCGCTCGGAAAAGTTTATTCTCCGCTCGGAAATATGTATGTTGAAGGTATTGTAGATGTACTTGAGGACATATCAAATACTACTGCAATTTCTTGATGCTCTTTTAATATAAGCGTACGTGGATTATTAGTTACTTTTTTACCATTATTGTAGACAGCAAGTGTTGATGATGCTGTATCACAATAACTACCAATGCAGTTTTGTGTGAATCGTACACCCCACACATCGAAAAACTCTCCGAGTGTAAAATCACGCATAGTAGGAGATTCAACATGTATAACACCACTATTGTCATGGGTGTGTATTGGAGACATAAATCTTTCAATTTGGTTTATACCAATGTTTGCCGGAACACTAACAGAGTGTCCATTAATAATAATATCTATATGCTCGTGAATATGTAATGCGGATTTTCCTCCAGAAAGTGCTTGTAGTCCAATATCATCTAAACGTGTACGCAAATGTGAAATTTCAGGTTGCCATGGTGCAACAGTTTTTTGTATTCCTGGAAGTGTGTTTGAATTAATAGTTAATGGAACTGAAGAAGCATTAGGGAATATATGATTCTATCCTAATAAAATTGCGACAACAATAATAGCACCTGCCCATATAAATATTTTTTTATTCATGATTTTAAGAGTTATTAATTATGATTAATAGTGTTTACAGTATCAGAAGTAGTAATACATATAAATGGTGTTTTTATACGTTTGAGTGTTATCGCAATAGCGATTAACATCAATACGATACCGAGAATACTAAACTCTGCACCACCAAGAGGAAGGAACGCAATGATAATACTGGCGCCAGTTAGTCCAAAAAGTGATGTGAATAGAAACGAACCGCACGCCGCACATCCAATGCCAAAAAGTCCGCCAACAAAACCACCAGCTCCAGTGATAACTTGATTTCCGGAAATCGTTCGGTGCTGTACTATGAAATAAACGATAATAGCTACATATAAACCGAATAATATTGCGATACTTATCGTAAGTATGGCCGATAAAATTGTGAAGTTTGTACCAATAGATTCCAACAAGCTTATCATAAGAGAGAATTTTTCTCCGAGCGAAGCGTTTGATATCAGAAATGACCATAATAGACCGAGATTAGGAAGCCAAACAGAAAACGCAAAACTAATTGCAGTTGTAACAAACGCTAACAATATATATATCGGTCGAATAAAAATACGACAAAATGTGTTGAACATAGACTTATGAACCACGTAGTGCCGCATCAAATACCTGTTCAAATACCGATAATGGCTGTGCACCGACAATTAACCGTTTACCGACAAGCATTGAAGGAGTGCCTGATACTCCTTGCGATCTTCCTTCTGTACGATCAGCATTCATACGTTGTTGATATAGGGATTTATTTTTTATTACGAGAGCATACACTTGTTTTTGCTCAGAATTTGTAAGTACTTTTGCAGTAATTGAGCGGATGGTCACATCAGTTGCCCATCCTGTGTTTTCTGTACCTTGGTTATCATATATTGCTTTATGCCAAGTGTAGAATTTTTTTGGTGCTACATCCCACACAGCACGTGCATATACTCCAATTCTATCAGAATCTTGACCAAGAAATTGGAAATCCATAAATACAATCCTTATCTTTCCAGTATCAACGTATTTTTTCACTATGGTTGGCATAACATTTTCTTCAAGTCGCCTGCAAAAAGGACACTGATAATCAAACCAATATGCAACAGTAACTGGAGCTTTTAAACTTCCAATATACGGGTTTCCATCAGTAGAAACTTTTGTAATATCAGCAGTTATATGTGGAGTACCAATTTGTTTTACAGGTGCTTGTATAGGTGATTGTCCAGAATAATAGACTGCACCGGCAATAATAATTCCAGCAATAATAACCGAGAGAGGAGTTAAGTATTGATTAATAATCTGTTTATATGACATAGAAAGATTGTATTATGTATAAAGTTAATGAATAAATATTATATCATGTGCGATAATTATTATTATAATATTATACGCATATATATATATATATTATTGAACTAATAGCATGCAGTTTATTTGACATAGATACCCTACAAGGGTATCATAGCACAGTATGAAAAAAAAGAATACATTGAAAAGGAAAATTGGACATCGTTTAAAGATTATTGAAGGGCAGATTAGAGGTCTTGAGAAAATGGTTGAAAATGATACATACTGTATTGAAATTATTACGCAGACTTCTGCTGCGCGTCATGCACTTTCAGCTATTGAAGATGTACTGTTGGAAAATCATCTTTCTACACACGTTGTTGAACAGATGAAAGGAAATTCTCAGAAAAGAGCCATTAAAGAAATTCTATCAGTATATATAGTATCTAAAAAGAAATAAATCAATTAAATAATCACTTTATATAATTACTATGCAAAATCATCATAATCATTCATCTGATATGAGTAATGACACAATAAGTTGTTGTTCTGATAATGAACATTCCGACAACGAACATAACGAACATAACGAACATAGTGGACATAATATGGGGCACGGAATGGGTCATGGGTCAGCGCAGATGTATCTGCGTCGGTTTTGGATTGTTACATTTTTACTTATTCCACTCGTGCTTATTAATAAAACAATTTCTGGATTTATAGGACTTCCTATATCTGGGATTGATATATGGATAGGTTTTGGTGTTGCAACAATTATCTTTGGTTTTTCGTTAGTATTTTTTAAACACGCATGGCATGAAATAAAAGCACGTCAATACGGAATGATGACATTAGTATCATTAGCTGTTGGCTCTGGATATCTTTTTTCAGTTGTGTCTACATTTGTATCGTCACTGCATGTACAATTTTATCTTGAAATTTCAACTTTAGTATGGGTATTGCTCTTTGGACATTATCTTGAAGCGAAATCTAGTGCGGCGGCAGGCGATGCACTATCTGAAATGGCAAAACTTTTGCCAAAAAAAGTGCATAAGTTAATTGGAAACAAAGAAGAAGAAGTTGATATAGAAACTCTTGTTGAAGGAGATATTGTGATAGTAAAATCTGGTGAAAAAATTCCAGCAGATGGCACAGTAAAAAAAGGAAGTTCTCACGTAGATGAAGCACTTATAAGCGGAGAATCAAAACCTGTTGAAAAAGGGAAAGGTGACACTGTTGTTGCAGGTTCAATAGTAACTGATGGGTCTCTTATTATAAATCTATCGCGAGTTGGAGAGAATTCAACAATTGGACAAATTCAGAAACTTATCGCAATGGCACAAAGTACTAAGCCAAGAGCACAAAGAATTGCTGATAAAGCGGCGGCAGTGCTTACTTTTACTGCTGGCGGAACCGCTATTCTTACATTAATTGTGTGGTCAGTATTCCTTGGACACCCGTTTGTATTTGCAATGACACTTGCTATTACAGTACTGGTTATTGCATGTCCGCACGCGCTTGGGCTAGCTATTCCTACTGTAACGACTATCACTACTTCTCTTGCTGTTAAGAATAATATTTTTATAAAAGATCTTGCAAAGATTGAGACTATCAAAAAAGTAAATTACGTTGTATTTGATAAAACAGGGACTCTTACAAAAGGTATATTTGGTGTTACAACAATAGAAATAATTAATGATACAAATAAAGACGATGTGCTTAGTATCGCTGCTTCTCTTGAACAGCAGTCCTCACATATTATTGGGCAATCAATTGTTAAGTATGCAAAAGAACAAAAAACAAAACTTGAACAAATAGATAACTTCAAAAACTTTGCTGGAAAGGGGATTTCCGCGACTATTTCAGGGAAAGAATATCGTGTAGGAAATATGATATTTATGAAAGACATCGGTGTTCTTACTGATAAAGTAAAAGAAATACATGATGCTGTTTCAAAAAAAGGTATAACAACTGTGTTGATTGCAGATACAACACAGGTGCTTGGTATAATTGGTCTCGCTGATGAAATAAAACAAGAATCTTATAATGTTGTGAAAGGGCTTCATACTTTAGGTATAAAAGTTGCAATGCTTACAGGAGATAATAATGCAGTTGCAAAAAACGTTGCTGATACTCTTGGTATAGATACTTATTTTGCGGAAACTCTTCCAGAAGATAAATACCGTAATATAAAAGATCTTCAAGACAATGGAAACATAGTATTAATGGTTGGTGATGGTGTAAATGATGCACCATCACTTGCACAAGCGGACGTTGGTGTGGCAATCGGTGCTGGAACTGATGTTGCCATAGACGCAGGTGATATTGTATTAACCAAAAGCAATCCTGAGGATATAGTACGACTTATGGTACTTGGAAAAAAAGTGCATAGAAAGATTATAGAGAATCTTGTATGGGCGCTTGGCTATAACATTATTGCAATACCTGCAGCAGCCGGTATTTTTGCGTTTTGGGGATTCTTCCTACAGCCAGAAGTTGGTGCTTTACTTATGAGCCTTTCAACCGTAATTGTTGTTGCTAACGCTATGACGTTGAAAAAAACTCGCCTTGAGGTTGCATAAGCATTTTAATTACATAATACATAATTATAATAGAAGACAAATAATCAAAAAAATAAGAAGTAGGAAGAAGAGATAATACAAAAATTTTTGTATTGATTATTATTAGTGTGATCGCGTTACTTCTCATCGGCTTTACCGGTAAGTATAATGAGTTATCAAAGAACACGATACCAAAAAAATATCATAGTGAAATATTTGTATAGTGGTATTGGCGTGCCATATATTACATACCGTGAGTACGGTATAGTAAAAAAATGACAGTGGCGTGCAAGTTGCAAGTCACGCCACAACTTTCGGACCCATTAGAAGCTACAGCATTAGGTACTGTAGCTTATTGGATTAATAGCGCCATATGTGTCGGAATAGGTTCGCAGTTTTCCCGAATGCTGTATTGAAACAGAGTACTCTTGGTATGTAGGCACCATTGGATTACTAAGCAGCAGTGCTTACTGACTATCAATGTGGTTATTTGCAGATGTTTATGCAATTTCTGTATGTGCGCGCGACTTTGTAAAACGCACAGGTTTGATAGATATATTTATATATCCAGCATATATTCGTGCGTAACGCGTCGTGCCGCGCAAATAGAGGTCTTAAAGTAATCTGATATGCACCGCATGTTTGTCCAAAGGTGGTGCTTTTTTTTTATATAATTTTTGATACACTTAAAATATAAATAATTATGATATTTGATTTTAATATTTTGGAAAAGGATATTGATGAAACAAGAGAACATTTCTCTAAAGAACTTTCTAATATTCGTACAGGTCGTGCTGCACCTATGTTGCTTGATACTGTGCATTTTGAAGTATACGGGACTCGTACTGCACTTCGTGATATTGCATCTGTTTCAGTTGAAGACGCGCGAACACTACGTGTGACTTTATGGGATATATCTCTTATTAAAGTGGTTGAGAAAGGTATCATTGATGCGGATCTTGGTGTATCAGTTGCCGTAGACGAGCAAGGTTTACGCATTATATTTCCAGATTTAACGACTGAACGTAGAGAAATGCTTATTAAACTTATAAAAGAAAAACTTGAACAATCAAAAATTGCAATACGTCATCATCGTACTGAAACAATTAAAAAAATAGATGCACTAGGTAAAAATGATGGTATTGGGAAAGATAAAATATTTTCTCTAAAAGAAGATATGAAAAAATATATTGACGTAGGTATTAAATCGCTTGAAACGTTTGCTTCACAAAAACAACGCGAAATTTCATTGTGATTATTGTTGCTATAGCTTTGGGCATTGGTAAAACCGCATTATTACTAATTGCGGCGCTTGCTATATTAATACTCGTACATGAATTAGGACACTTCATGGCTGCAAAAATGATGAAAATGCGTGTAGATGAATTTGGCTTTGGATACCCACCTCGTATATGGGCAAAAAAGATAGGTAAGACAGAATATAGTATTAATATATTACCATTTGGTGGTTTTGTACGTATTTATGGAGAAGACGGTGAATCAGATACTACTAAAAATAATAATAATAAAATATCTACAATTTCTCATAACGATGATGTACAAAAACAGTCATCCTCAAATACTTTTATAGGTAAACCACGTCTTGCGCAAGCGTTTGTGTTAGTTGCCGGAGTTACAATGAATGTCGTTTTAGCATGGGTTCTCATCGTTAGTGCTCTTGTAATTGGTGTTCCTCATGCGGTTGTATCAAACGAAGTAGTACCATCACACTCGTTTTCTTTAGCTGTTGATAATGTGCTTCCAAACTCTCCGGCTGCAATCTCAGGATTAAAGAAAAACGATATTATTGAATCTGCTCATACTAATAACTCAAAATGGGAAGGTGAGTCACCTGACGCGTTTACTACTCTCGTTACTACACATGTTAATAAACCAATTACAATTACAGTGCTTAGAGGAAACACAATACGTACACTTGTTGCAACACCAGCTATAAATGTATCTTCTAAATATCCTAATCGTGCGGTACTCGGATTTACTTTTTCAACACTTGGAACAGTACCAATGTCATTACAAGAAGCGTTATCACAAGGCACAACACTTACATGGATTATCTTGCGAGATACAACTATTGGTTTAGGGTTATTTTTTTGGCATATAGTTACATTTTCTGCAAACTTATCACAGGTTGCCGGTCCTGTTGGTATTGCAGGAGCTATTGGCACTGCTGCTGGACAAGGATTAGGAGATCTCGCATTCCTTATTGCAGTCATTTCTATAAATCTTGCAATAATAAACCTAATCCCAATTCCTGCATTAGACGGAGGTCGGCTTTTGTTTGTAGCCATTGAAGCGATTAGGCGACGCTCAATAGCACCACGTATAACACATATAGTCAATACTGTCGGTTTTGCACTTCTAATTATTTTAATGGTAGTAGTAACAGTACATGATGTGTTTCGTTTAATTACATAATTTTACGACTTGCACAATATCCCGTATACTAAAGAATGTTATGCGTCAATCAATTCTTTTCACTAAAACCCGTCGTGAAGTACCGACAAATGAGCAATCAAAAAATGCTATTCTTCTTATTCGTGCAGGATACATACATAAAGAAATTGCAGGAGTATATTCATATTTACCACTTGGGTTACGAGTACTTAACAACATCATTGGTATCATTCGTGAAGAAATGAATGCTATTGGTGGACAGGAAGTATTGTTAGCTACATTGCAAGATCCAGATATCTGGAAGGCAAGTGGTAGGTGGAATGATGAAGTAGTTGATATTTGGTTTAAGACAGTACTTAAAAACGGTGGTGAAGTTGGACTTGCTAATACACACGAAGAGGCACTTACATCAATTATGACTGAGCATATTGCTTCATATAAAGACTTACCTCGTTATATATATCAATTTCAAAATAAATTCAGAAATGAGACTCGTGCAAAATCAGGGATTATGCGTACACGAGAGTTTATTATGAAGGATTTATACTCTTTTTCTACTGATAAAAAAGAGCATCAACAATTTTATGAGAAAATGGCTAAAGCGTATGAACGTATTTTTAATAGGGTCGGTATCGGTGAATACACATACCGCACTTTTGCCAGTGGTGGCTCATTCAGTCAATATTCGCATGAATTTCAAACAATATGTGATGCTGGTGAAGATATTATATTTATTGACGATAATAAAAGAATAGCAATAAATAAAGAAATATATGACGATGAGTATGTATACATTGCAACAGGTGTAGATAAAAAAAATCTTCGTAAGGTACGTGCAGCCGAAGTTGGAAATATATTTACTCTTGGTACAAAATTTTCAGATGTACTCGGATTATATTATGAAAATGAAAAAGGGAAGAAAGTTCCTGTATTTATGGGTAGTTACGGTATTGGGCCAGGAAGACTCATGGGTGTTATTGCTGAACTTTTTTCTGATGAAAAAGGACTTGTATGGACAAAAGAAACAACTCCGTTTGATGTACACTTACTGTCACTTGATGGTGCTGATGATAGTATCTGTAATTATGCGGAAGCTCTTTATAATGATTTAACCAAACGTGGTGTACAAGTACTCTATGATGATCGTAAAATACGTGCTGGTGAAAAATTTGCCGATAGTGATTTATTTGGAATTCCACAACGTATTATTATTGGTAAAAAAACACTTTCTGAAAATATGTTGGAGTTGGTTGACCGTAGAACAGGTGAAGTAAAATATATATCTCGCGATGCTGTTCTAACGAAATTTATATAATTTATATATGGTGAAATTTCACAAAAGTTCTTTTTTTTCAAATGATATAGGTATTGATTTAGGTACTGCAAATACGCTTGTATATGTACGCGGGCGCGGAATTATAAGTAATGAACCAACGGTAGTTGCTCTTAATGTAAAAACAAATCAATTGGTTGCAATTGGTCAGTCTGCAAAGAACATGATTGGAAAAACTCCATCACATATACGTGTTGTACGACCTCTTTCTAATGGAATCATTTCTGATTTTGAAATTACTCAAGAACTTCTTGAATATTTTATTCATAAAGCACAAGGAGAACGTATACGCCTTTTTGGTCCACGTGTTGTTATTGGGGTACCAACTGGTATTACGAATGTAGAGAGCCGCGCAGTACGTGATGCCGCACTTTCTGCAGGTGCGCGAGAAGTTTTTATTGTTGAAGAGCCGATTGCCGGTGCAATCGGCTCAAAGCTACCAATACAAGAAGCAATTGGTACTATGGTATTAGATATCGGTGGCGGTACATGTGATATTGCAGTTTTATCACTAAATGGAGCAGTTACAGCAAAAAGTTCTCATATAGCCGGCGATAGATTTAATGAAAATATTATTGAATATATTCGTGATGAGTTTCATCTTGCAATAGGTGAGGGTACTGCTGAAGAAATAAAAATAACTGTTGGTTCGGTATTGCCACAATCTGAACCGCTTGCTCGTGCTGTACGTGGTCGTGATTTAGCAACTGGATTACCACGTGAGATTATTATTACTGATACACATATACGTGAAGCGCTCTCAGCATCACTTGACGGACTTCTTGATGCGTTGAAAGAAGTGATTGAACAGACACCACCGGAATTACTATCAGATGTTCTTGAACGTGGTGTTATTATATTTGGAGGCGGAGCACTTTTGCGCGGTCTTCCAGAATTATTAACTAAAATGCTTGGCGTACCTGTACGAATAGCTCCAGATCCTCTTACTGCAGTTGTACGTGGTACAGGCATAATAACAGAAAATACACATTTATTTAGAGACATTTTCCTACATGAAGAAGAAATTTTATCACAGGCGTAGTGTTTATCTAACACAGCATTCATTTTCAAAAGGCGGTATTATTCTCGCGATAATAATATTATTGGCGTTATTTCGTATAGTGGCGCCATCTGCATTTTTAACAATTACAACTCCACTATTTTACGTTTCTTCATATGTAAATAAAAATATGTCATATATTTTCGAGTCTTTAGCACAGAAACAAGAGCTTGTTAAACAAAATAATACGTTTAGACAACATAACCAAGCGCTTCTAAACGAAAATAGAGCATTATTAACCAGAATAGATTCTCTTACTGAGCTTTTAGGAACTACAACACCTTCAATACGTGGTGTTGTTGCAAATGTTATTGCTCGTCCTCCAGAGTCCCCATACGATATGCTCATTATTGACGCAGGTACTAAAGTCGGTAGTACAGTAGGAGATGTGGTTGTTGCTAATGGCGGTATTCCTATCGGTACAATTAGTGAAGTTTCTCCATACGTTGCGCGTGTTATATTATTTTCTTCACCAAACGCAACTACAACAGCATGGGTTGGTGCATCTCACTATCCGATTATACTTAAAGGTACAGGATCTGGAACATTTACAGCTCAAATTATACGGCAAACAAAAGTAATGGTTGATGATATGGTATTTGTTCCCGGTATTCCACAACATGCAATTGGAAGAATTGTTCGTATTGATACAGCTCCTGCAGCTGTAATTGAAACACTTCGTATAAAACCGTTTGTAAATATTTTTTCTCTTGCAACAATTCTTGTAACTCATTATACAATGCCATGATATATGCTGCTTTTTTTGTTGTAGCTATTTTTTCACCATTTTTGTTTCCATGGCAATACGCAGTTATGATTACAATATTCTCATCGTGGAGATATCCTTTTGCGGCACTTGCAGTTGGTATTGAATTTGATGTACTTTATGCTGTTTCAAACGGATCTTTTGTACTGTTTGGAACACTCATAGGTGGTGGTATAACAATTACATTATTTTTTATTCAACATATTATGCAAACATATGTGCGTAATAGTAGTGCATAATATTTTAGTAAATGAAGCGATTTAAGTTTACAAAGAAAACCATACAAGATCACGAAATTACTCCAGATGAGATTTTTCTTGATGCTACAAATGTATCAGATTTTGATTATGGACGATTTCAAGGTCGTTTGGAAAAACCAATATCTTCTAAAATATTTAACGGTGTTTTGTTTTCATTTGGTATAATCTTTGCCATTATATTTGTACAAACATTTAAATTACAAATTATTCAAGGAGCTACGTATGCCAAAGAAAGCGCACAAAATCATATTCGCTCAACTGTATTGTTTGCTCCAAGAGGAATAATTGTTGATGTAAATGGAAATGTTCTTGTAGATAATATAGAAAATACTAAAGGTAAAGTTCGTCGCTCATATACAGTACCAGTATTAGGATCAGTAATAGGTTATGTTTCTTATCCCAAAAAAGATACGTCTGGAAACTATTACGACACTATTGAAAAAGGTATTACAGGAATTGAAGCGCAATATAATTCACAACTATCAGGCTCTAACGGAACGATACTTACGGAAGTAAATGCACTTGGACATATATATTCACAAGGAGTTATTATGCCTGTGCATGAAGGTAAACCACTTCGGCTCTCTATTGATGTGCAATATGAACAGGCACTTGCTAACGCTCTACAAGATGTTATCAAGCGAAATCAATTTGAAGGTGGCGGTGCAGTAATTATGAATGTACACACAGGTGCAATACGCGCGATTGCCTCATATCCGACATATAATCCGAATGTACTTTCAAACGGTTCACCAGCTAAAACTATTGCAAAATATAATAATGACCCAAGACATTTTTATCTTGACCGTGTCATTCAAGGTCTATATGCACCAGGGTCTATTGTAAAACCTTTTATTGCTTCTGGTGCACTCACAGACGGAATTATTACTCCGAATACAAAAATTGATGACAAAGGATTCATTGAAATACAAGACCCATACCATGTCGGAAAAGTATTTTTATATAAAGGATGGAAAGCACTTGGTATACTTACAGTACGAAAAGCGATCGCATGGTCTTCAGATATATTCTTTTATACTGTTGGAGGTGGATTTGGCTCACAAAAAGGATTAGGAATTAAACGCCTTGATTACTGGTATGGACAATTTGGACTTGGAGAAAAAACAGGTATTGATTTACCAAACGAATCAGTTGGATTAATTCCGACACCTGAATGGAAGAATAAGGTTCTTCATGAACCATGGTATCTTGGTGATACATATTTTACAGCTATTGGACAATATGCTACACAAGTAACTCCAATACAAATGGTGCGTGCAACAGCGGCAGTTGCAAATGGTGGTATGTTATTGACTCCAACATTACTTGCTGGCATGACTCCATCATATAGACGAATACCTGTAACGCAGTCTTCACTTATGGTTGTGCGAGAAGGGATGCGTGAAGGAGTTACGAGTGCTCTTGCGTGGGAAGTAGATTTACCTTATTTATCTGTTGCTGCAAAAACTGGTACAGCGCAAGTTGGTATACATAATCAATATGATAATTCGTGGGTTGAAGGATTTTTTCCGTATATAAACCCTCAATATGCATTTGCAGTTGTTCTAGGACGAGGTCCTTCAGGAAAAGGAGAGAAAGCCACAGTGGTTATGAGTGAATTTTTTAATGATATTTATTCTAAAGGACTTATAGATTATGGTACAGCTTCTACAACTGCAATTACCGATACTGCTACAACAATACGATGATATAGTTATTTTTTATCGTTATACTTGCACTGTTCTTAATATTTGCATACAATACATAAAAGACTGAAAACTATATGAATGAAGTATCTGAAACTATCCTATCGCAAAAGAAATTTGAAGAGATTCATAAAGAACTTGAGCACCTTAAAACAGTACAACGTACAGAAATTGCCAGAAATCTTGAGTATACTCGTTCGTTGGGAGACCTTTCTGAAAATGCCGAGTATCAAGAAGCACGTAATTTACAAGCCGCAACTGAAGATCATATTAATCGTCTTGAGAATATATTAAAAAACTCAAAAATTATGCCTGATGAAAAGGAAAAAGACGTTATCGGTTTTGGTTCAATTGTTTCTATTTGTCGCGAAGGAGAATCAGAGATCCATAAATACACTATTGTTGGTTCTGAAGAAGCAGATATGCGAGAAAGAAAACTTTCACATATTTCACCACTTGGTAGTGCTTTAATGGGAAAAAAGAAAGGGGAAGTATTCACGTTTGATACACCTGGAGGTACACAAACTTATAGTGTTAAGAAAGTTGAATAAAAAGGCATCCCAATATATTTATTATACTATCTTTATGGCTTTCGCCGATATTAGAAACGAACGAATTAAGAAACTTACTAAATTAAGAGAAAGTGGTATTGACCCATATCCATCTCATAGTACGCGTACACATACTATACAATTATTTCTAAACACTCATACGATACTTGAAAAAAATAATAATCAGATAACTCTTGCTGGACGTGTAATATCAATACGCACACATGGCGGATCCATTTTTTTTGATATATACGATGGCACAGCTCGTACACAGGGATATATTAAAAAAGATATTGCAGGCAAAGAAGCATTTTCACTTTTTATTGAGACAATTGATGCAGGAGATTTTATAGAAATTTCAGGTGTAGCATTTACTACAAAACGAGGTGCACGTTCTATTCTTGTAAACTCATGGCGTATGCTTACTAAATCACTTCGTCCAATTCCAGACGCGTGGTTTGGTATTAAAGATGAAGAAGAGCGGTATCGTAAACGTTATCTCGATTTAATTCTCTCGGATAATATGCATGAACGTTTTAATCGCCGCTCACTTTTTTGGAATACAATACGTAACTATCTTTTGGAAAGAGATTTTATTGAAGTAGAAACTCCTGTTTTAGAAACTACTCCTGGTGGAGGAAACGCTGAACCGTTTCGCACGCATCATAATTCGCTTGCGCTTGATGTATATCTGCGTATTTCAGCTGGAGAGCTATGGCAAAAACGTCTTTTAGTTGCAGGATTTCCAAAAATCTTTGAAATTGGACGTATATTTCGTAATGAAGGAATGTCTTCAGAACATTTGCAAGATTATACTCAAGTTGAATTTTATGAAGCGTTTAAAGATTATGAAGAAGGAATGGATATGATTGTTGATTTATATCGTACTATAGCTAAAAAAGTATATGGAACAACAACATTTACAATTAAAGGGAATACCGTTGAGCTTGGTAAAAAATGGGAGTTGTATTCATATTCAAATCTAATCAACAAACAATTTGATATTGATCCACTTTCAACAACGATATCGCAAGTACATAAAACTCTTACACAAAATAAAATTCTTTTTGAAAAAAAATCATGTTCTTTAGAAAAAGGAATTGATTTACTTTGGAAACATATGCGAAAGACAATTAATGGACCCGGTTTTCTCATTGATGTACCAACGTATTTAGAGCCACTTGCAAAACATAATAAAAAAGATCCACGTATTGTAGATCGTTTTCAAGTATTAATTTCAGGTTCTGAAAATGGTAAAGGATTTAGTGAATTAAATGACCCGCTTGATCAAGCAAAGCGTTTTGCACACCAACAAGCGCTTCGTGATAATGGTGATTTTGAGGCACAAAGAAGTGACGATTCATTTATAGAGGCACTTGAATATGGTATGCCACCGGCATTTGGTTTTGGAGCTTCTGAGCGTTTGTTTAGTTTTTTTGAAGATATATCAATACGAGAAGGGCAATTCTTTCCACTACTTAGACCTAAAACAAACAAAAAAAATATCTGAAAGACGAGAAATGCAAATATATGCAAATAAGAATAGATTTATTAAGGAACCGGATTGCAGTTGCTACTAATGCCGAGCTCTTCAATCTTATCCAAATAACTTAATACAGTATTGACATACGATGCGTGACTCCATGTAAGTGGTGCTACTGACATTTGTTTACCATCAACTGAAGATATTTGTTCAGAAAGAACACCTGATGGAAGAGCATGATCAACTACCCATTCAAAAATACCTAATACTTTTTTTAAGTCCTCCTCATTTTTCGCTCGTGCAATTAGAAAATCTGCATACCATAATGTACATATAAACCACGGATTACCGTTCTGACCTACAGCATAATAGCGGTCATGTTCATAGCGTGATATACCTATACCTGTAGAAAGGCGATTGACTGTTGTTTCAAATGCTTTTATAAGTCGTGGGTCATCAATTGGTAGTACATTAAATGAGAATATTCCATAAACACTTGAGATATCAAGTGTATCATTATATGTAATATTATTGTCATTTATTTCCATCATCCTATAAAAAATACCCGTCTTACTATCAAATAGATAATTTAAGATTCCATCCCGTATCTCTTCAGCGGTTTTTTGATAGAATACAGCACGTTCTTTTTTGCCGAGAATATTCGCTATATTTGCAGCAGCGTTAAGTGCACCAAAAACTGTTGATGCCGTAAAAGTAAATATGCCATGTTTTTCTTCCCATAGTCCATAAGACGGTAATGGAAGTCCTGTTGTAGAATCACGATAAGACGCCATAAAATTTGCTGCTTTTTCTATCAACGGATTGTAAAGTTTTTCTATAAATTCAAGATCACGGCTATGTTTATAATGTTCTCCAAGTGCCCAGATAACTAATGCAGTTTCGTCTTCTTGTATTGGGAGCTGTGGTATATTGTTTCGTATTTCCGGTTCCCATGAAGATCCGATAGAATGATCTGGAAGATACTTATGCATAAAATATCCTCGTTTAGTAATAACTGTATTACAAAAATCAAAAAAACGTTCAGCTACATTTGAATCGCCAGCTCGATCAAGAGCGAGTGCCGCATATGATGCGTCACGTGGCCATACATAGGCATATGTATCTTGTTCGTATTGTAAAATACTTGCATCAGCAGATGCAATAATCCCTCCATCATCATCTACATGTGCTCGTACTAACATAAGTGATTTTTTAAATAACGTAACAGTTCTTGTAGACATCCCATAAAAATTCCATTCATAACGATTTACCCAAGCTCTCCAATAATCACGAGCAGTTTTTAGTAGATGTATAGAAGTCTTTGATAATACATATTCGTTTAATTCATGAGCTTGCTCTATAGATTTTCCAGCAGTTACCCAAAAACGAATTATTTTTTCTTCTTTCGCTTTATATGTATTATAGAAACCAATTACTGAATCAACAGACCCATGCTCAATAGGGTTTTTAGAAAGTACACCGTCTTCCGCGTCGCGAAATGTACCTTCTTTATCTTCAAATCTTGAAAGTCCTACAGCATAATCTGAAAAAGTTTTTTCTTCACATGTTCCGTATATTAAAAACGCTCGTTGACCCTTGTAGTGAATAATCGCATTTGACTCAGGATCAAAATAAGCTGTATCGCCACCTGGTGATCTACTTATTTCAAATTCGTGTCCAGCAAAAAATTTTATTTCACGATCGCGAGAAGATAGATTTGAAAGTATTACTTGACGCAGAAATATTGGGCGTTCGTTATAGACAATATCTTTGAATATAAGCTGTATTTCAAGTTCAGTATTAATTGCGATAATATGACTTTCTAATGCGTCTTCACTACTTAGAACACTTATATCCCACCGTGTATCTTCAGATAGCCATGACATAACTCCATCACAATACACACCAATCCTATGACTAAGTACACCTCCTTCATGATTTTCAAGTCCAACATGTGGAAAATAAAAATCTCGTACTTCACCAAAATGGTCTAAAGCTACTAATAGTGATCCATTACTAAGAATTAAAGATCGCATAAATAATTATGTTAATCGCATACGCACTTCAACATCCTTAAGCGCATGCATATAATATGTAAAAGCTTCGTAAGGTGTGTTATATGGTGAAAAATATGTATGCACATCACCGTCAGCAAACCATTTTGTACACATATAGTAAAAATTATCAGATGTTTGAAGACAACGCCAGTCTTCAATAAGCTGTTGGTTACCGGTAGCAAGAATTGGTTCTTCCAAACGATAAACTGAACGGATAGCAGAGCGTTGTAAATCATTACCAATCCATGCAGTTAAATCACGTTCCGTATCTGCCCATGTTAATACGTGAGGAATGTCTATCGTATCTTTAATATCATACGAAGCAATAACATCAGAAGGTGTTTTAAAGTTAATATCCGGATTTTTTAGAAGTTCACTTGGTAAATGTTCAAGAAATTCAAAAATGCCTGTTGATTCCCATTGATGTTCACCAAATGTTTCATAATCCATAAAAAGATTAATAGTGTCGCCTTCAATAGCTGATACCCACTGTCCAAATTTATCAGTTGTAAGTGGCCATCCTGCCCATTCTCTTGACGAAAATCTAAATGCTATATCGTCCGATAAACGATAATTTTTAAGCAATAATCGTATATGTTTCGTATTTGGTGGACGGTATACATAATTTGAATTTCTCCATCCAAGTATAGGATCCCATCCTTCAGTAATAACACCATCATATCCATTTTCATCAGCCCATACACCTAGGTCATTTCGATATGAAAGTTCCGTATTTTTAAAAATATGAGGAGTTACACCAAAAAGATGCTTTACAAGTTTACGATGTTTTTCAACTTGCCGTTCAAACTCTCCACGAGAATAAAAAAACGCAAGTGAGTGGTAATATGTCTCACCAAGTACTTCAACACGTCCAGTCGCAATCATTTTCTTAAAAAGTTCAAGAACATCTGGAACTTCATTTTCTATTTGTTCTAATGCAATACCTGAGAATGAAATACTTAGTTTAAATTCTGGGTGTCGTTTAAGAAGAGTAAGTAATAGAACAGCTGTAGGATAATATGATTTGTATGCGACCTTGCGCATAACACGACCATTATTAAAATCATTTTCACTCTCGTCATTAAAATATTTATGTTCATGACCGATATCAAAAAAACCGTATTGTTTAACACGATATGGTTGATGTACCTGAAGGTAAAGACAAATAGACTTCATAGTTAATTAGAATATCTTATCGGGCTAACCAATTCATCAATAATATTACGTATTTCTTCAGCACTACGGTCCCATGATAAACGAGCAGCATCAAGTAATCCATTTTTAGATAGTTTTTCATGAAGAGATGGTGACTCAAGCACTGAAAGAATAAGTCTGGCCATTTGTTCTACATCCCAAAAATCTACCTGTAGCGCACTTGGTGCTGCTTCTGCAACACCAGATTGTTTTGAAACAATAACAGGTGTACCGACGCGCATAGCTTCAAGTGCAGCTAATCCGAATGGTTCTGAAACAGAAGGCATTACAAACACATCTGCTAATGCGTACACTTCATATTGATCATTGCCTCGTAAGAATCCAGGGAAGAACAGTTTATCGGCAATATCAAGTGAAGCAGCTTGTCGCATAATTTGATATTCCATATCACCTGAACCTGCGAGAATAAAGATAACGTTAGGGTTACGATCTAAAACATGTTTTGCTGCGTACACAAAATAATCAGGACCTTTCTGAATAGTTATACGGCTCATAAATAAAACCAGTTTATATCCTGCATTTTTAAGAGTGGTTAGGCGCATAGGAAGTGAATAATCTGATATAGGCGCAGTAGTTTCATCAATGCCATTCCACACTACATGTGTCTTTTCATACGGTATATCATAATGTTCAATTAATTTTTGTTTAGTTCTGTGCGAGACAGTAATAATTTGATCTGCAGCATGAAGACCTTCACGTTCAATATCATAAATAGACTGATTAACATTACCACCAGAACGATCAAATTCTGTTGCATGTAAATGTGCGATAAATGGTTTGTTTGAAATACGTTTTGCTTCTTTACCAGCACCAAAGGAAAGCCAGTCGTGTGCATAAACTATGTCATGTGGTTCTCGCTTTGCTATCAAAGCACCAAAACGTGCATATCTACGTACCTCATTTATCAGGTCGGAACCGTACACAGCAGTACCGTCTTCATAACGCGCGTATGATTCAGTTGTCTCATAAGGTGTTATTGGAGAATCAAAAAAATGGAAAGAAATATCTAAATTATCTAATTCAGCGGAAACCATTTTTGCGTAAGGTACAGAAAGTGGAAAACGTTTAGGCATTACAAACGTAATACCTAAATTTTTCTTTGATAATGCACGCGTAAGACCCATACATGCTACACCAAGACCACCACTATTGAATGGAGGAAACTCCCATCCAAACATAAGAACACGCTTTCGTGGTTCATGATGTTTATATATTTTTATTGGCTCTTTATTTGCGCTATTAGTTTTTGTAACTTTTTTGTAACTTTTTTTTGAAAATATAGCATTAAAAATAGCTCCAATGATAAAAAAAGAAAAAAGTAACGCAATAACATTTGCTAAAAGAATTATATTCATAAAGCCACATTATTATAATATCACTTATCAACTATTTATTTGTTCACGTAATGCACTTTTTTTAAAAAATAAATTTGTATTATCCTTTTACGATATAATATTTTATATGTGATTAATTTATATTCTTACAGTCTGTTTATAAATTTTTTATCATATTGTATAAAGTATACGTGATGTCTAATGAGTAAGTGTGGATAAACCATATGCAATGTGGGGCAAAGTGTCATATACTAATAAATCAGTGGGACAGAGTGGAAAATATATAATTTACTCTTCCTACAAAAATATATGTTTATCGGCGAATATAGACACACATTTGATATAAAAAATCGAATTTCAATTCCGGCGAAGTTTAGAAAAGAACTCGGTAAATCAGTTATCATTACTCGCGGTCTTGACCACTGTCTTTTTATATACCCTAAAATCACATGGAAACGTGAAGCAAATGTCATAGCCAAAAACTCTGTAGGTGGTGCAGCAGGAAGAGGACTTGCACGCCTTATGCTTGCCGGAGCAATGGAAGTTGATGTTGACTCATCTGGTCGCGTGCTTATCCCTGACTATCTATACACATTCGCTTCTCTTAGTGGAAAAGCGGTAATTGCCGGTGTAAATGATCGAGTAGAAATATGGGAAGAGCTTGCGTGGAATACTTATACTAAGACAATTGAACGTGATGCTGATAAATTTGCGGAGACACTCGGTACCACTGCGTAATTATTGTCGTATGCAATTATTTCATCACAGCGTACTTTCAGATGAGGTAATTAGTTCACTTTCTATACAACCAAATAATATTGTTGTAGACGCAACTATCGGCGGAGCGGGACATTTTGCAACTATAGGGAATATCCTTGATAAAACAGGAACACTTATTGGAATTGATTTAGACGCGCGCGCGCTGGTGCGCGCGCGCGAACTACTTCCTACACTTCGTGCGCAAATCATATTGATTAAAGATAACTTTCGTAATCTTTCAACAATACTTGACCAACATAATATTACTTTAATTGATAAATCATTGTTTGATTTGGGGTGGAGTGGATTTCAACTACATGAACATCGTGGTTTCTCTTTTCAAGAGACAGAACCACTTTATATGACATATGAAGAAGGTGCGCCATATACAACGGCACATATTATAAATAGTGCTTCTGAAGAAGAATTAAATGACATATTACATATGTATGGTGAAGAACGCTTTGCCAGATCTATTGCACGCTCAATAATTAAAAAACGTTCTTCCAAAAAAATACTCACCACGACAGATCTTGTTAATGTTGTATTGGAAGGCACACCACGTTGGTATCAACAGCGTAAAATACATCCTGCAACTAAAACATTTCAAGCATTTCGTATCGCAATTAATGATGAGATAGGTGCATTACGTGATGGTATTAATACTGCAATTAAACGAACACGCCTTGGAGGGATAATCGCAGTTATTACATTTCACAGTATTGAAGATAGGGTAGTAAAAAATATATTTCGCGATGCAGCATACGCAGGTCGTGGAATGTTAGTTACGAGAAAACCAATTACACCGTCTGCTCAAGAATTAAACATAAATCATCGTGCACGTAGCGCAAAACTGCGTGTTTTTTCCGTTAATTCACGTAATGCCGTGTTTTCCACATCAACACCGCAAAATAATTATGCATAAAACATTTACACATACAGCAACAATATACAGTTTGTCTATATATTCAATCCTTCTTCGGACAGTTGTTGTATTATTTATTATCTATATTGGATTATTAGCGTTTATTATGACGTATGGTGTATTAAGTATGCGTGCAGTACAGGTGGTGCAAGATACACGCGCACGTGTTGGCACGCTTGAAACTATATATTTGGGAAAAATTAGTAATATAAATGATATGCAGCCGCAAAAAAATGGTTTTCAGAAGCCATTGCACGTTGGATATGTAATTAATACTCGACCTGCGGTTTCTATTCGCACACAATAAGATGGTATGAGGGCAACCCTCCACTCACGTCTTTACATTATTCTTACCATAATTGGAGTAATTTCTCTTTTGCTTATAATAAAATTATTCACTGTTCAAATTATTGATGGATCACGGTATCAACAAATAGCAAGAGAACAATATGCATCAAGTATAAACTCTTTATATACACGTGGAAGTATTTATTTTACACGTAAAGATGGTGTACATATTTCTGCAGCGACATTAAAAACAGGTTATCGTATCGCAATAAATCCAGAAACACTTTCTAATCCACAACAAGTGTATAAGACACTTGATTCAATTGTGCCAATTAATAAAACTAATTTTTTTATGGATGTGGCAAAAAAACATGATCCGTATGAAGAAATCGCTCATCATGTTTCTTTAATGCAAGGTAGTGAAATTATTACTAAACATTTACATGGAATAATGGTTATCCACGAACGTTGGCGATATTATCCTGGCAATACACTTGCAGCACATACAATCGGATTTGTGGCATATAATAATAACAATACAATAAGTGGTCAATATGGTCTTGAACGCTATTATAATGATACACTTACTCAAAACGATAACGAATACAATAATTTCTTTACACGTATATTTTCAAACATAGGTTCTTTATTTGTAGATCCGGTAACTGAAAAAGAAGGTGATATTGTAACAAGTATTGAACCTGTCGTTGAATCTCGTTTACTCGCTGATCTTAAGATTGTGAGTAAACAGTTTAACGCAAAATCTGCAGGTGGTATCATTATGGTGCCCTCAACAGGTGCCATTGTTGCGTTGGGAAGTGTTCCTACATTCAATCCAAACACATTTCAGATTGCAAGTACTTCAGTTTTTATTAATCCGCTTACACAATATGTGTATGAATATGGTTCAATTATGAAACCACTTACAATGGCTTCAAGTCTTGATGCTGGTGTTGTAACTCCAAATACTACTTATAATGATACTGGATGTATACATGTTGACGGCGATAGAATATGCAATTGGGATTTCAAAGCACGTGGTGTGATACCTATCGGACAAATAATTATTCAATCATTAAATGTAGGTGCATCGTGGCTTGCCAATCAACTTGGACAAACTCGTTTTCGTACATACTTTACAAAACTATTCGGGCAAAAAACCGGAATTGATTTACCAGGTGAAGTTAATGGATTATTAAATAATCTTAACAGTACAAGGCAAGTAGACTTTGATACAATGTCATTTGGGCAGGGTATCGCAATTACTCCAATGCAAATGATTCGTGCGCTTGGTGCCATTGCTAATGGGGGAGTAATGGTACAACCACATATTGCAACTGAAAAGATTCTTACTAACGGGGTTATAGTACCGATAATAAAGAATAATAAAATACGTGTTTTTTCAGCTGAATCCGCACGTGAGACAACCAATATGATGGTTAAACTTACAAAAACACAATTATATAATGGGAAATACGTTGTACCTGGAATACCAGTGGCTGTTAAAACCGGTACAGCACAATTGATAAAACCATATGGAGGATATTATAAAAATCGTTTCTTTCACTCATACATCGGTTTTTTCCCAGCATATGCACCACGATTTATTATCCTGTTGTATTTGAATGATCCTGATGATATAAAACATCCATATATGGCAGAATATTCTTCAGAAACGCTAACCAAGCCTATGTTTGACCTTGTAAACTTTTTAATCAATTATTACAACATACCGCCCAACAGCAGTACAGTTATTACACACACACTATGATAAAAAAAATCGTACGACTTTTTATTGTTTCATTACTCGCAGCTTTATCGCGTGGTATTATTCGTAAATATCACCCAAAAGTAATTATGATAACAGGCAGTGTTGGTAAGACATCAACAAAAGACGCAATTTCCGCAGCACTTACAAATACTTATTTTCTTCGTGCAAGTGAAAAAAGTTATAATAGTGAGTTTGGTGTACCGTTTACTATTATTGGTGTAAAAGCTCCATGGCAAAATATATTTGCATGGATACGTGTCTTTCAAGAAGCATTTACGTTGCTTTTATTACCAAATCATTATCCAAAATTGCTTGTACTTGAAGTTGGGGCAGATAAGCCTGGTGATATCGCTAATATTCTGCATATAGTTACACCTAACATTGTAGTTGTAACACGTTTGCCAGAAGTACCTGTGCACGTTGAGGCATATACGACTCCACAAGCAGTTCGCGAAGAAGATTTTTTGCCTGCATACGCACTTCCACCATCAGCACCACTGATTATTTCTGCTGATGATTCATATGCACGCGATATGGCAACGCGTTTACCTGTATGTATTACTATGTATGGGCTAAAAGAAGATGCATTTGTGAATATAAAACAACCGACATCTTTAATAGAGAACGATCATTTATGTGGTATGCAAGCAGATATGATTATCCATACTTCACCGATTGTAACTGAGAAAATTATTGTACGGGGAGCATTGGGAAGACAACAGCTATTTGCTCCAGCTGCAGCACTTGCTATCGCAATTGCACTTCATACGCCGATTAACGATGCATTTTCTGGTTTGTCTTCATATATATCACCACCTGGACGAGGTAGAATACTTGATGGTATAAACGAATCTACTATTATTGATGAATCATATAATGCCTCTCCATCAGCCATCATTGAAGCATTATTGACATTTCGTGAACTTAAATATGCGACGCGTCGTATTGCGATACTTGGTGATATGCTTGAATTAGGACGCTATTCGGTTTCTGAACATCAGCGCATTGGTAAACTTGCAATAGATTGTGTAGATATTTTAGTGAGTGTCGGTGTACGTGCTCGTGGAATTACTCAAACAGCACAAGATATTGGATTTAATACAGAGAATATTTATCATTTTGATACAGCAAAAGAAGCTGGAATCATCCTTGCTAAACTTGCGCGTCAAGGTGATATTTTCTTGGTAAAGGGATCACAAAATGTACGTCTTGAACGAGTGGTAGAAACATTGTTAAAAAACGCTGATGATAGTGTTTATCTCCCGCGTCAAGATCGTGAGTGGAAACGTAGACCGTAGATACTGCTTTACTCGCAATTTTTTATAAATTATCTATACTTATGCTATTGTGTTAGATAAAATTATTAGTTATATCTATTTATGTAATATTAAATATATTAAATTGTAAAAGTGTATTTTTTTGATATAACCGATATAATTCATATGTACAACATGTTTGTGAATTGTATACGTTTGTAATGGCCCTATCGTCTAATGGCTAGGACATCACCCTCTCACGGTGGTAATCGGGGTTCGACTCCCCGTAGGGTCACAAATTGAAACTTCTTGCGAAGTTAGCACAAAAGAGTGGCGCGCCGCAGGCGCGCCACATCGCACTCGCTCCACTCGTGCGACCGACCGACAAAATAATTTCCTCTCAATTTTTGTCCGGCTCCTCCCCAAACCTCTCCGCCGAAAGGCGAAAAGAAGAAAGGAAGTTTTTTGTTTGCTCACACGAGCTTATATTCCAGTCTAATAAATTAGAAAAATCAGCTACTTCTTAATGGCTATACAAAAATAAATTTGATACAATACGGCTATGAAGCAGAAAACGATCCTCGGAATCATCGGAGTAGTAGTGATCGGCGCACTCATTGTTATCGTTTATTTCTTCTCACAAAAGACCTATCTAATCGATCAGCATGCGGCTGCCATTCTCGCGTGTTATACAGGAGACTCAAGCGGCACCACAGACCAACCGATACCGAATAATTCTGTCCAATATGTGAAAGAAACGTCGCGCCTCTTCATCAACATGCCAAAGGATTTGTATCCCCGGGATCTCCAATATTCCTGGACTACTGTTGCGGGCAACGCGTCGGCTGGATCGGTCGGCGGCGGTTTTGGCGAAGCTGAAGGCGCTGCGCCTGGCTGCTGGTCGTCGTATATGGACTTCGAGGGGAGCGGTGAAGTCGATCTGCGAGTGAAGAGCGTCGTCGAGGGCGCGCCAGATTACTTCGTGCGCTTCATTGTTTCTTCGGTGTGATGATTTCCGCATATAAACTGAAATATTTGACTTAGGAATAAACTAAATCGCGCCGAAGGCACGGAAGAACAGCGTGCCTTCTATGCATTATAAGTTAATCAATTGTTTTACAATTAGTAATAAGTTCGGGCAAGGTTTGTGATTTAATTACAAATCTAAACTTTCTATCATAGTATGAACATACTGTATAATATATGTTTATATAGTATTAATTAATAATTAAAATTAATTATGTCTGCCAAAGTAATAATATTTGATTTTTTTGGTGTAATTTGTTCCGAAGTAGCTCCTTTTTGGTTTCAAAAATACATCTCTAAAAAAGAAGTGCAGAAATATAAAAAATTCTATTTTGAGCCAGCTGATTCTGTAGAAATTTCAGATGATAAATTATTAGAAAATCTAAGTAGATTTTCTGATGAGACCGCAAAAAAAGTAAAAGGAGAATTATATAATTTAGTAAAAATAAATTATGATGTTGTTAAAATTATAAAAAACCTTAAACAAAATCATAAAATTGGCATATGTTCTAATAGTAATAGTAAATTTTTATATACAATTCTACAAGCCAATGAATTAATCAATTTATTTGATTCTATTATTATTTCAAGTGAATATGGAGTTACAAAACCAGATGTTAGAATTTATAAATTTGCTTTAGAACAACTTTCTGCCAGTCCGCAGGAGACAATATTTATTGATGATAATCCTAAAAATATACAAGGTGCAGAACAAGTTGGTATAAAAAGTATTCTCTTTACTAATCCGAAAGAATTAGTTATTGAGTTGTTAAAATCTACTGACATAATAACAAATTAGATTGCAGTGTAATGTAAAATTAAATAGTTATATACTGTATTATATAAGTATCATATAAAATATGAATATATTTGAAAAAATTATAAAAGATAGAGAAATTAGAAAAATAAGTCCTAGATTTAAAGCTGAAATGTATCGTGAAAAAAAGAATTTAAAGATATTCTTGAGAAACTTGGTAAAAAAACTAATGATACTGGATACGATATTTTGTTAAAAATTCCAATGAAAATTTTTTCTAATAACTTGAAAACCGTATATGATGAAAAATATGGGAACAAAGCTTATTTGAAGGATTCTTTTAAATTATTTTTTGGCAAAAACGGAGCTTTACATAATACAACAAAAATTATAGCTATTGTTACTCATCTTTCTGGGAAAATTGTTAAAATAGGTTTAAGAAAATTATTTGCAATTTAACTATGGTAGTAGAAAAAGAAATACAAGAAATAATAGATAATTTTATTGAGGAGCTTGAGGGAAAGCAAAATGCTATTATTGATTTTAATAGAAAAGTTCAAGAAATAATTTATAAATCAAAACAAGCATTTAATTCAGAAACTGATAAATTGAATGAACATTTTCTTAAGGCAGAAATTTCTGAACAAGAATATCGTCAGAGATTTTTAAAATTTAAAGAACAAATTATTAAAGAAACTAAGCAAAAATTAGATATTTTAATACAAAGTTTAAAATAATAATCTATATAAATTCTGAAAAACAAAGAAAGATTAATTTGAGTTATTAAATGTTTTGATAAAGCATATAATTATTTTGTATATTAGTTAATTAAAGTACAAACATTAAATATAATAAATTCTACAAATAATTAAATTCAGTGAAAACTCCACTGCTTGATATAGTTGACAAAATATATAAAATGTAGTAGCTTATACATCATAAGTTACATCTCATGATTTCCATGTATATGTTTTGGAATTTAAGAGATCTTAGTCGGCTTATCTCTTAATCTTAAAGGCTAAAACAAAATATATGTTTAGAAGAAAAACGGGTCAAAACAGACGTTTTGACAGTCATCATCGTGTAAGTGTAAATAAATCTCATTCTTATTCCAGTAAACGTTCTAGTTCCAGTAAACGTCAATTCAATGACGTGTCTAAGTTTGTTAATAGAATTGTTTCTAATGAAAATATAAAGCCTTATAAAACAGTAAATGATTTTGCTGATTTTGAAATTGATAATCGTTTAAAAAAGAATATTTCAGATGCTGGATATATTCATCCAACACCTATTCAAGACCAAGCAATTCCACATATTTTAAAAGGTAGTGATATTGTCGGAATTGCTGATACTGGTACAGGTAAGACAGCGGCTTTTCTTGTGCCGCTTCTAAATAATGTGTTAAAAGATAAAAAACAGAAGGTTTTAATTGTTGTTCCAACACGAGATTTGGCAGTTCAAATTAATCAAGTTTTTATGAAACTTGCATCTAATATGCATATTTTCTCTGTTTGTACTGTTGGAGGCATTCCTGTGTTCCGTCAAATTAATGAAATGCGACGTGGTTATAATTTTATTATAGGAACTCCTGGACGTATTAAAGATCTTATTGAACGTCGTCGTTTGCAATTAGATGATTTTCAAACCATTGTTCTAGATGAATCTGACCGTATGCTTGATATGGGTTTTATTAATGATATGCGTTTCTTAATATCAGCTATGCCAGACAAACATCAAACTCTTTTCTTTTCTGCGACATTATCCAGAGATGTTAAATTAGTTATTAACGATTTCTTAAATAATCCGATTAATATTTTTGTTAAAACCCGTGATACAGCTCGTGGTGTAGATCAAGATGTTATTCATGCAAAAAAAGGTGCAAAACTTGATATATTAAACAAAATGTTAGTTCAACCTGAATTCAAGAAAGTGTTAATTTTTGGACGGACTAAAATTGGTGTTGAGCATTTATATGAATCTCTTTCAAGTCATGGTATCAAAGCAAGATCAATTCATGGAGATAAAAATTATAGTCAGCGACAAAATGCTCTAAAAATGTTTAAAAATAGTTCAATAAATGTCTTAGTTGCAACTGATGTAGCAGCACGTGGAATTGATATACCAAATGTTAGTCATGTAATTAATTATGAACTTCCAGCTACATATGAGGATTATATCCATCGTATTGGCCGTACAGGTCGCGCAGGTAAGACGGGGAAGGCTCTAACTTTCGTTGAATAATCACAAAAATTACTTTTCTATCTTTATTTTAATTTGAAAATTAATTAAATTATTTAATCTTGAGGATCACCGCCACGTTGTTTTTCAGCATTCATCATGCCATATAACATTTCATCTGTTAATTTTATTTTTATCTCTGCACGGTGTTCTTTTCTAATATTCTTTTTTTTACGCCTGCTTGAAAATAATATACCAATTGCCGATAGAACAGCACTCCAATAATCTCGCCCATGCGATCCTATATGTTTTTTTATAGCCATGGTTTTAGCATCGTTGAATGAAACTTTATTTAAAACAAAAACTCCAATATCTCTTATTATTGCTTGTAATATTTCCTGTGATATTTCTATTTCGTATTTTTTATGTACCCGTTTAATTACTCTCTTTAGTTCATCCTCAGTAAAATTATATATCGACGAACTCTCATTACCTTTAATTTGTTTTTTGGAAAAATCTTCAAGAGACTCTTTCATATAAGAAGATTATTAATAATTTCTTTCACTTCTTCACCACTGGCATTTCCTTCTAATTCTTTTATGACAGCACCTATCAATTGTCCAGATTTTTTATCATCAGTTATTTTTAATTCTGCTATTTTCATACGTACCACTTTTTCTATTTTATTACGCGATAAAGGTTTAGGTAGAAACGTTTCTATAATAGTTAATTCTTTTTCTTCAATATCTACTAAATCATCACGTCCACCTATTTTAAATTGTTTAATAGATTCTTTCCGTTGATTTGCAGCGCGCTTTAATACAATATTTGTTTCTTCATCAGTTAATAATCCATTGGGTTTTCTTTTTTTCGCTATTAGTTCATTAACTATTAATGTAAGCAATGAGCGAAGGGTAGTAAGACGTAAAGTGTCTTTGGCACGTAATGCTGAAGCTATTTCTGTTTTAATGGATTCGTGCAGAGTCATATTTTGAAGTGTGTCATAATAAATTAATGATTCATATTAAAGTTAAACGTAAGTCTTATAAATATACTATATATCACCATATATTTAAAATATTGAGCTATAAACATAAATATATATAATCAGGTATAATGTAGATATGAATATATATATTATAGTTACAATCATCATCACATATGTGGTAGTTTGGTTTTTAACTAAACGTTATTTCAGTTTGAAAGAAGTAACAAAAGAAAATAAAAGTGGTGAACTACTGCTTATACAACAACAGTTACAAGAGCTTACAAAAACAATTGATAAACGTGTTGCTGATTCTTCAAAACAGATGCAAGAAAGTGTGCAGCACCAACTCTCCGAATCTACTCGTATTATCCGCGAAGTAACTAAAGGACTTACAAAACTTGATGAAACTAATCGTCAAGTAGTTTCATTTGCAGATCAATTAAAAAATCTGCAAGATATCTTAAAAAATCCAAAACAACGTGGTATTTTGGGGGAGTATTATTTAGAGACTATACTTAAAAATATATTACCGCCCAGTAACTATAAAATGCAATATGCATTTTCTAATAATGAAATTGTTGATGCTGTAGTATTTGTTGGAGACCGTATTATACCTATAGATTCAAAGTTTTCACTTGAAAATTATAATCGTGTGCTTGACGCACATGATAGTGTTGACCGCGAACATTTTGAAAAAGCATTTAAACAAGATCTTAAAACACGTATTGATGAAACATCTAAATATGTGCGCCCAGAAGAAAACACTATGGAGTTTGCATTTATGTTTATTCCTTCCGAAGGTGTATATTACGATTTACTTGTAAACCAAGTAGGTTCTACGAAAACAACAACACGTGATTTAATAGAATATGCATTTGAAAAAAAGGTTATAATTGTCTCACCGACATCTTTTAATGCTTATTTGCAAACAGTATTACAAGGATTAAAGGCGCTTCAGATAGAGAAACAGGCAGAAGAAATTAAAAAAAGAGTAGGGGAGCTTGGAAGACATATTGATTCATACGAAACATATTATAAAAAACTCGGTAATACAATTGCCACTACCGTATCACATTATAATGCTGGTTATAAAGAATTAGGAAAGATAGATAAAGACGTATATAGAATTACTGATTCAAAAATGAGTATTACACCGAAATCTATTGAAAAACCTAATATTGATGTTGAATAAGTACGATCCCTTGCTTTTTACAGTAAAGGCGGTATCATAAGGATATTATGGAATGTGCAGTTATTAAAACTGGTGGAAAACAATATGTCGTCTCTAAAGGCGACACTATTTCTATAGAAAAGCTTTCAGATGATAGTAAAGAAGGCGATAAAGTGGTTTTTGATTATGTTTTATTGGCTGATAACGGGAAAGAGACAACTATTGGTACTCCAACAATAAAAGACGTAAAGGTTAAAGGTACTATTGTTAAAATTGGTCGTGCAAAAAAGATTGATGTAGTAAAATATAAAGCAAAAAGCCGATATATTAAACGTCGTGGACATCGTCAGCCATTTGTATCAGTGTGCATAGATTCTATTTCTTAATCTCATACGCACAGGAGAATCTGCATAATGTATAAATTTTCTTATTATCATCAAAACAGGGAAGTTTATTGATTGAAACATTGATTAGCCCAGATTTTTAAATAATTTTCAGCAACTGCAACACTGATTGGAATTTCTTTAACGGATTTAAATAATTTTAAGTTTAATCCTCTGTCTAATAGAGTTTGTTTGATGGCATCATCTTGGCTTTTACTGTCCTCGTTATTTGACGTACTAATATGAATCTCAGTTTTTCCTAAAGAATCTGCTAAGAAAAATAATCCTATTTCCAAAGCATATTCTTTGTATTTATCAATCATCTCTTTAGCTTTTTGATGGAAAAATGCACCATTAGCAAAATCTACAGTATATCCGTTACTGCTGTCTTTTTCCTGTTTGCGAATTTTTCCTAATATATAATGAAGTTCCGCGCAACGAGCGATATATTCTATCTGCCCATCACTTAATCCGTACTCTTCTTTTAATTTAGAATTAAATTTAGTGCCTCTAATTATCTCACCAGATGCTTTTTCATGTTTATTAAACATAAAACCAGCTGTGGCATCATTAGCTTTCTTAGCTTTTCGACTAATAAATTTTCCTAAGTCATGGAGCATGATAGCTATTTCAAAAAGTTCGTCTTTTGTCTTACCATCAATTTTTTCCGCCATATGAGAGATGACTTTTTCTTTAACGCCGCATAGTTCCAAATATCGTGGGACTTCTTTTTTGTAAAATTCTATAACTTTTTCAGTGTGAGTAATAATTCCCCACTGATGCCAATTTGGTTTATGCTCATTTGGATCATCAGGATTATCAAAAAAGTCTTTATTTTGTTTATCTGAAATATCAAGATTATCTGAAATAATATCTTTAGCGATTTCCTGGAAATTAGCTTTTATAGAGCTGATTATCTCTTTAGAATCATGAATTCCTTTGACGCATATACTTGTATTTTCTGTAGAATCTTTCATATACTTTGTCTAATTATATTGTACTACTCGTAATTTAAAATTAATATCGTCTAAGAATTACAAAATTTTGTTTCTTATTAAGATTCTTTTCTATTTAAAAACGCACCTGAAAGTGTTTGTGAATCAGCATATTCAAGTTCAGTACCAGTTGCCAATCCACGACCAAGCATACTAATTCGTATACGAGGACGTAACGGTGAAAATAATGTTCGTATATAATCAGCCGTGTGTTCTCCTTCAGAAGTTACTGAGAGTGCAAGAATAATTTCAACAAGTTCGTCTTCAATTCTTTGCTTTATATTTTTCATGAGCATTTTTTCTCTGATTTCGCCACGTCCAGAAAGAGTTAGTACACCACCAAGTACAAAATAATACCCATGATATACTTGTGCTTGTTCTATTACAGCTATATCTTGGTCTTTCTCAACAACCATAAGTAATGTTTTATCCCGTGATTTATCATTGCATGTAGAGCATTGATCACCAACACCACTCCAAAAGCGCTGACATGTTTTGCATTGATGTATCTCATTTCCTACACGTTTTATTAGATCAGCAAGTGTTGTTTTTGTTTCCGCAGTAGAAGATAGAAGATAGTATACAAATCGCTCAGCTTGCCGTGGACCGATTCCAGGAAACCGTTCAAATAAACGCACTAATTGTTCTGCTGTGTCAGATATAATCATAATCTTATTATAAGTACTGATATAATTAATTATTTATAAAATGATATTAAAATTCACTAGCAAGATCACCATAACCACTTTTATCAACTGGCATAAAAGTGGTTCTTTTCTCATCAAAATATAATTCTACCTTTCCTGTTGGACCATTTCTATGTTTTTCAATAAGGATTTCAGCTATATTTGGACGTTCACTATCTGGGTTATGTTTATCGTCTCTATGTATAAACATAACAACATCAGCGTCTTGTTCTATAGAACCTGAATCACGTAAGTCAGAAAGTCGTGGCTTACCACCTCGTTGTTCTACTGCACGTGAAAGTTGCGAAAGTGCTAATACAGGTATATTTAATTCTCGAGCAAGTCCTTTCAAAGAACGAGAAATTTCCGTTACTTGTTGTACGAGAGAGTCCGATGTTTTTGAACCAACAGGTGACATAAGCTGCAAATAATCTACAATAATTAATTTAACATCATGTTCTCTTTTTAGTCGTCTTGCAACTGCACGCATTGCAAGTATGTTATTTCCTGGTTTATCATCTATGAAAATAGGTGCTTTTGATAGTGACTCAAGTGCATCACGAATTCGGTCAAAATCAGTTTCGTCATGTATATTGCCCGTGCGTAATTTCCATGAATTTACAGATGATTCTGCAGCAAGCATACGGTCAATAAGTTGCTCACTACTCATTTCAAGAGAAAAAATACCAACAGCAGTACCATATCGTACAGCTGTATTACGTGCGATATCAAGTGCAAATGCTGTTTTACCTACAGAAGGTCGTGCGGCGAGAATTATCAAATCAGATGGATGCAGACCTGAAAGCATCGCGTCAATATTAGCAAATCCTGTTGGAATTCCACGGATTGTATTTTCTTGCTTTGATAGGCGTTCAATACGGTCCCAAGTATCTGGTAATTTTTCTGCAATTGACACAAAAGAATGAGACGATGCGGTATCACCAACTGCATACACAAGTTTTTCTGCCTCATCAAGTAATTCCGCAGTATCCCGAGTATCATCATACGAGTGTTCTGTAATACGATATGCTACATCAATAAGTGAACGCATAATATATTTACGCAAAACAAGATCAGCGTAATGAGTAATATTGTTTGGAGAGGGTGTTGCGGTAGCGAGTTCAGCAACATAACTACGTCCGCCTGCTTGTTCAAGAAAGTTTTGATCAGATAGGCGAGTGGTAATACTTAGTAAATCAATCGGTTCACCACGACTTGCGAGATCTAACATTGTATTAAATATAAGTTTATGTCTTTGTGTATAAAAAGAATCTTTCTTAATATTAGCGGAAATATCATGAATTGCGTCTGGTTTTAATAAAAGTGAACCAAGCAATGCGCGTTCAGCATCTAAGTTTTGTGGTGGAATACGGTTTGAAGTAGTAGTCATATAAAGCGATTATATCATTTTGCATCTTTATATAAGAGTGTAATTTCTGTGCCATCTTCAACACGATAACCAGCCTTTTGTAGTGTATTACGCAATGCATCAGCACGAACAAAATTTTTCTCTGTACGAGCCAAATCACGCTTGTCACGTATTGTACGAATATCGGAAGGTAAATCGCTGTCTTGGACTGGCTCATATTCTTTTGGTGGGTTAGCACATTTAATACCAAGTAATGCATCAGCTTCAATCAATACACCACATTTTTCTTCAGGTGTCGCTTCTTCATCACGGAGTGCTTCCCATAAAATTGCGAGTGCTTGCGAAGTATGCATATCATCATACATTGCTGCAATAAATCTATGACGATATTCAGATGATGCTACATTCATTTGCGAAGCATTCTTAATTTCATACGAAATACGAAACAAACGAGAAAGTGTTTCAGAAGCGCTTTGAATTGCCTGCCATGAAAATGACAATGGGGTTCTATAATGTGTTTGGTAGAAAAGATAACGTAATGAAAGCGGATGTAAATTACGTTTAATAATATCATCAAGGAGTACTTCGTTATGAAGTGACTTAGAGATTTTATCACCATTCATCGTAATAAAAGCATTGTGAATCCAATATCGTGCAAGTGGCCTATCAAACGCCACTTCTGACTGTGCTATTTCATTATTATGATGTATTGGAATTAAATCCATACCACCTGTATGAATATCAATTTCGACTCCAAGTAATGTATGAACCATTGCAGAACATTCAATATGCCATCCAGGAGCGCCATTACCCCATGGAGAACTCCATTCCTGTAAGCGATGTACACCTTTTGGGGTTGATTTCCATAGAGCAAAATCTGTTGGATGACGTTTTTCTTTATTAACCATAATGCGCGCACCTGCGCAAATGTTGGCGTCTTTCATACCTCCAAGTTTTCCATACCCACTATATTTTGTTGTGTCAAAATATAAACCATCTTTAATACGATACGCGAACCCTTTTTTTTCAAGTATTTGCGCAATCGCTATTTGTTCATGAACATATTCACTTGCGCGTGGAAAAATTATTTGATGTATATCAATATTTAGTAAATCAATATCATTTAGAAATAAAGTGGAATATCGTTTTGTTAATTCTGCAATTGATATACCATCACGCTTAGCACGTACTTCAACTTTATCTTCACCCTCATCTGCATCACTTGTGAGGTGTCCAACATCAGTTATATTAATGACGCGATGTAAACGATATTTAGAATGTATAAGTATTCGCGCTAATGTGTCTGCACATATATGTGGACGTAAATTACCAATATGTGCTCGGCTATATACTGTTGGTCCACAAGAGTACATTGTTGCTTGTTTGGATTTAAGAGGAATAAACGGTTCTTTTTTTCCTGTAACTGTGTTTGTAAGTAATATAGGCATTGAAATTGGTTGCAGTTCTCTTTTCCTCTTTATTTTTTCTATAAAATTAAACCAATTCATAATTAGATTTACTTTAGTATAGCATTTTCGAAAATCTTAGTCTTAATTGCATAAATATATGATTAATACACTTTGCGGGTTAGGCCGTGGTGTTGTAGTATATGTTGTATATAAGTATATGAGTGATAATTCAATACAAAAAACGAACGGCGAAACTTCAAAAGTTTCGCCGCAAAAAGAAAATGATTCCAAGAAAATAACACGTAATGTTTGGTATTCAATCATTATATTTCTTGCGTTTGGTGTTGGAATATTAGTCGGTTATACATATCAAAAATCAATACCATCAATTGTTTCTCATATTACATTCAATAGTCAACATATAGACACGACACCAAGTGCTACTGCAGACTTGAGTAGTTTTTGGGGTGCGTGGAATCTACTAAAATCAAACTTTGTTGAAACGCATGCTTCTTCAACTATTCCGACTACAAAACAAGAGGTATACGGAGCAATTAAAGGGATTACCGCCTCTTATGGTGATCCATATACAGTTTTTATGCCTCCACAGGATGCCAAAATATTTAAACAAAATATTACAGGGAGTTTTGGTGGTATCGGTGTAGAAATCGGAATGAAAAAGAATGTATTAACTGTTATTTCACCATTAAAAAATACTCCAGGTGCACGTGCAGGTATTCTTTCTGGTGACAAAATTATTGCAATTAATAATAAATCAACGGATGGTATATCAATTGATGACGCTGTAAAATTAATTCGCGGAATACGTGGTACGACAGTTGTGCTTACTATTATGCGGGACAATAAACTACATATTATTAAAGTAGTGCGTAGTACAATCCAAATTCCTGAAATAAAGTATGCCCTTGACAAAAAGGATAATATATTTCATATAGCACTATACACATTCACTGCCAATTCTCCTCAGCTTTTTGATAACGCACTTAAGTCTTTTAAGTCTTCTGGCTCTGATAAACTTATTCTTGACTTACGTGGCAATCCAGGTGGATATTTAAATGCTGCTGTTGATATAACAAGCCATTTTCTTCCAAAAGGTGACGTTATTGTTACCGAAGATTATAAAGGAAAGCAACAAAACGTTATACATAGAAGCCTAGGGTATGATGATGTCTCATCAAACGTGAAAATTGTAGTGCTTATAAACCAAGGTTCAGCTTCTGCTGCTGAAATCATTTCAGGTGCACTACAGGATCATCATCGTGCGATTTTGATAGGTACTCGTTCTTTTGGAAAAGGATCAGTACAAGAAATGTTTCCAATTGATAGTGGCTCATTAAAGATTACTGTTGCACGTTGGTTAACTCCATCAGGAAAATCAATCTCAGATGGTGGTCTCACTCCAAATATTGTTTCTAACCGTACAGAAAAAGATGTACTTGCAGGAAAAGATCCACAAATGGCGCGTGCAATTCAATTCTTTAAAACAGGAAAGTAATATATTATATATATAGTTGCATTTCATAGTTTATAAGGGTATTATTAGTCTAATGAAGGTTATTTTAACTAAAAAAGTTAATGGCGTCGGTAATATCCATGATACAGTGAATGTTTCTGATGGATACGCTCTTAATTTCCTTATTCGTAAAGGTGTCGCTATATCTGCAACACCTGTTGCACAACGTTTGGCAAAAGCACGAAAAGAGAAACTTATTGCTGAAAAAGGAGTTCAAGAACAGCTTTTTGCACAGAATATTGCTACACTTGCAGAAGCAAATATTGTAATTACAGCAAAAGCAAATGAAAAGAATCATCTGTATGATGCAGTAGGAATTCCGGAAATTTTGTCAGCATTAGAAAAACAATTGAATATAACATTTCCAAAAGATACAATTAAATTAGAACAACCGATTAAAGAGATTGGCAAGTATGATATTTCAATTTCTCATGAAAAATATTTTGGAAAATTCTCAATTACTGTAGAACAAGAGTAATATTAAAAACATATTGTAATAGTTTATATACTTAAATACAAAACACGAAACATAATGTTTCGTGTTTAATGTGTTAAAAGACACAGATCTTTATAATACGTCTACAACTTTCTTTTGTATTATATGACCATTAAATCTGCATTTACGCCTTTCTCTATAAGAGACAACTCCATCAGATATAGCAAAAAGTGTGTGGTCTTTACCTACACGTACGTTTTTACCTGCTTCAATTTTAGTGCCTCGTTGACGTACAATAATAACCCCTGGATGTGCTTTTTGACCGGCATACAATTTCGTACCTAAATATTTAGGATTTGAATCTCTAAGATTTTTTGTGGATCCACCTGCTTTTGTACTCGACATAAGTAATATACTATATAGATTATGATTATATATTTATGAGTATACCAATGATATACAAAAAAAGCAAACATTTTATAATTTCTACTTGGTCTTTTATTGTGAAAATACCAACTAATATACCACGTGACGGTATTATAGTACTATTACTAATTATGACTGCTTTTGCGAGTTTTGGTCTTGGTTTTCTTGCAGGAGCAAGTAATCCTTCTTCTGTAAAAAGTATTCAAATTAAATCTGAAACCTTGTCTTCAAAAGATAGAATGAACATTAGAAAAAATAGGGAAGTGATAGTGAAGCCAAATACATCTGTTATAAAAACAACAAATGCTCATACTGTCAAAAATGAACGAGTCGTTGGATCAAAGAACGGAAGTAAATATTACTTGTCTTCTTGCAGTGGCGCAAAACGTATTCATAAAGAAAATGAAATATGGTTTAGTTCTGTCGCACTCGCACAAGCAAAAGGATACACTCCGGCTATACGTTGTTTTGGTATATAGATTTTTGCATATAGTAAATTAAGTACGCAAAATATTTGCACGTGGTGTAAACACGGTTTATTATATTTATATGATAGTTGTTGATGTTGAGGCAAGTGGTATAGTGCCATCAATACATTCTATAGTTTCTTTAGGTGCTGTTGATTTTTCTCATCCAGAAAACCAATTTTATGAAGAATGTCGGATATGGGATAATGCGCATATTGATAAAAGTGCATTAAACGTCAATGGATTTTCATCTCAAGAAATACTTGACCCAAAAAAGAAATCAGAAGGGGAGTTAGTGCAGGCATTTATCGCTTGGGCATTTGATCGTCCTGATGAATATACTATTGCCGGTCAGAATCCATCGTTTGATCGAGATTTCATCTCTGCCGCATGTGCTCGTATCCATATTGAATTTCCATTCCCGTTCCGTACTATTGACACACATACACTTTGCTGGCTTCATATGACAGAACGGGGGATATCACCTCCAGTATCAAAACATCACTCAGCACTCAATCTTGATACGGTATTGAGCTACTGTGGGCTACCTACAGAAGATCGTCCACATAATGCACTTGGTGGAGCTTATGCACATACAGAAGTTATCGCGCGTATGGCGTATAATAAAAAAATTCTCCCTCAGTATAATAAATATCCAATACCGTGGAAGTCTGGCTCGTAAATAAATATTTTTACAATAATAAATTAATTATTTTCTTATGAATGATAACCAATCTAACGAAACTGCACGTAAATTAGTGAAAACAATACAGGAAGGACATGCACAAATACCAAGTGAGTTTTCTCCGCTTGTTTGCAAACCGCAACGTGTTGAATCGTGGCGTATATTTAAAATTATGTCTGAGTTCGTGGAAGGATTTGAAACAATTCGCAGATACACTACGGCTGCAACATTTTTTGGCTCTGCACGCGAGACTCTTGAGAAATCAGTATATGAACAATCAACTGATCTTGCTGCGCGACTTGCAAAAAAAGGATATGCGATTATTACAGGTGGTAGTAACGGTATCATGCAATCTGCGAATAAAGGTGCGTATGAGGCCGGTGGCGCGTCAGTTGGACTCAATGTTCGGCTACCTAATGAACAAAAAGAAAATAAGTATCTAACCGACAGTTTTGAGTTTGATCATTTTTTTGTGCGAAAAGTAATGCTTACATTTGCTTCAGAGGTATATATTTTCTTTCCAGGTGGATTTGGTACGTTAGATGAATTTTTTGAAATCGTTACTCTTGTACAGACAAAGAAAATCAACAAGGTACCAATTATTATGTATCATGCAGCATACTGGAATCCTCTTATGAAATTTATTGAAGAAAGACTTTTAAAAGAATTTAATACAATTGCACAAGACGACCTTAGTTTATTACATATTGTAGATTCCGTTGATGATGCGTTTGCATATATAACTGAAAATACGACAATAAAAGACCGTACATAGTAAATGATTTATTTGTTAAATATGTATTTAGCATAAGTAGAGAAGTGCCTTTATATATTACAGGTAATTTAAATATAAGTGTCGCACAATATATCTTTTGCGACACTAACTTATTTATTTTATCAAATACATCAATATAACTGAATAGTTATTCTAAATGATGTTATATCTTTGTCAGTCCCCTACTTTATTATTTAATTTTTAGGAAGATATGAAAGAGGATTTAGATATGCGTTAAGAGTTGCAACTGGCATAATAGCATTTGCACATCTGGTTTTACTTTCGTTATGAAAAGAACCCAGTGTCATTATTTTAGTACCTTCAGCGGCATATACACCAAAATGCAGATGTGGACCTGTTGCATAACCAGTCATACCTGAATAACCGATATGTTCTCCAGTAACAACATCTTGTCCTTTATGTACGTCTATTTCTGAAAGATGTGCATACATAGTATTCAATCCATTTGCATGTGCAATCATAATCCATTTTCCGAATGAATAACACTGTTGCCCACTTGAATTATGTGCAAGATCTGTATTTCCGATAGCGAGAACATTTCCAGAAAGTGCTGCGTGCACGGAAGTTCCGATGATAACTCCTATATCAATACCATTATGTCCATGTCCGCTGTATACTTGTGGATTTTTTGTTGCAAAAGGAGTATTACCAAAATATTGTGTAATACAATCCGGATTTCCAAAATAACTACTATTCGTTGCACATTGTTGCATTATTGTATGTGAAAATGGCCACGCAAGAATACCAGATTGTGGTTTTGGGAATGAACCAGGATGTACAATCAGATGTAGTTGTGCTTGTAACCGGATAATTTCTTCTTCCATTGATTTTTCTGCCGCTTTTTTTTGCACAATAAGATTTTGATATACACTTTCTTTATGTTTTGTTTGAAGTAAAAGATTTGTACGTGCTTTTTTTATCGCTAAAATTGTGTGCTGTTGTGATAGTTGTTCTTGTTTGAGAATCGCAAGCGATGTTTTTTCTTTCTGTACTTGTATATATGTTTGTTGTAGTTTATTTTTTTTATCTGCAAGATCTTGAACATATATGTTAAGTGCCTTTGTAAACTGATCAAGATAATCAACTGTAACCCATGCATCTGAGAAGTTTGATCCGGAAAGAAAATATATAATTGGTGAAACTGAATCTGTTTGTTGTATTGTCCGTAATGACGATGCAACCGCTGTGTGTTGAGAATCAATTTTCTGTTGTATTTGTGTCGTTGCAAATTCGAGTTTTTGAAGAATCAAATTTGTTGATGTAATTTTAGTATTTGTTATTACTAAGCGAACTCCAATTTCTTTTTCTTGTAAGTAAAGTGTCTGAATAGCGTTTGCAAGTGTCTTTTTTTGTATACCCAAAGAACTAATTTTTCGTTGATATTTTTGAATATCTTGTTGCAGTAACACAATAGCTTTATTATGTGTAGTAATTTGTTGCTGGACAGCAGCCGTTTTCTCTTGAATAGTTGCAGCTTGAGAATAGTTTGTAATAGAATTATTGAGCATTATAAATAATGCAAATACTAATCCCCAACCGATAATATTAAAAATTACGCGCTGGTTTATACTCATCATTTAAGTGGTTTCATCTTTTTATTTATTGCCACTTTTACAAGTGCTGACTTAATACGTTTAAGCGCCTCTTGTTTTCCAATAATAGAAATAATAGTAAATGGATCAGGAGAACGAGATATACCTGAAAGTGCATATCTCAGTGGCCAAAGAACAGCAGCCCTCCCTTCCCTATCCGCATATTCCATAAGTACATCGCGTATTGTTTTTGGAGATTGTATTTCCGAAAAAGTTTCAATTTGCTTTAATAATTCAGTAAGATATATACGTGTACCATAACCACTAATCTCTTCTTTATTAGTTTCTTTTTCTGTGAGTATTTTTGGATTAGTGGTAATTATATCGTTATTAAATAAAAATGAAAATTCACCTTTAATCAATTTTGCTGCATCCGAAAATGTATGAGCACGTTCTTGTAATAATGGTACTGCGCGTGTTAAACGATCTATATTTAGATTTGGCGTTATGAGTTTACCACGGGAAATATATTCCTTATCGTTTAATTGACGCATCCAGTATTGATTTATTGAGAATAATTTAGTTTCATCAAATTGTGCTCCAGATTTTTGTACACGCTCAAGTGAAAATAATTCAATCAATTCACTTTGTGTGAAAATTTCTTTATCGTTTCCAGGATTCCAGCCAAGTAAGGTAATATAATTAAACATTGCTTCTGGAAGGATTCCAATATCACGATATTCTGTAAGTGCTTTCGCTCCTTTACGCTTAGAAAGTTTACTTCGGTCTGGTGCTAAAATAAGTGGTAAATGTGCATATTTGGGTGTTGGAAAATTAAGTGCGCGTTGTATTAGTATTTGTCTTGGAGTGTTTGAAATATGGTCTTCGCCACGGATAATATGAGTAATACCAGCATCTGCATCATCTACTACTACTGCAAAATGAAAAAGCGGTTCATCTATACTTTTAGCAATAACGAAATTACCCAAGTCGGTAACATCAACAGAAATTTTTCCACGAACAATATCTGTGAAAGAAACAATTCCACCAGGATTACGAAAACGAACAACCTCACTTCTTGTGTCTTTTGCTGTTATTGTCTCTGAAGATATATACGCATGACCTGCTTCAATAAGTTTTTTGAGCAAATCGTAATGTCTTTGTTTATTATCGCTTTGTTTAGTATATTTATCCCACGATATACCAAGCCAAGAAAGTGAATCAAGAATTGCATCCATATATTCTTTTTTTGAACGTATACGATCTGTATCTTCAATACGTAAAATAAATGACCCTTTATTGTGTTTAGCGAACAAATATGAAAAAATTGCTGTTCTATAATTTCCACTATGTAACAATCCAGTTGGACTTGGTGCAAACCGTGTACGAACAGTGCAGTTAGATAAGTTATTATTCATGAGTAAGAGCAATATTAAGTGCTTCTTGAGCGATTGTTTTTGCCGCGTCTGGTTTGGCAAATGATGCGCCTGCATCTCCCATACGCCGTGCTTTTAATGGATCATTTATAATACGTTGTATTTCTGAGATAAGTATGTGTGGTGTTAAATTTTCTTCGTCAATAACTATTGCTGCACCTGTTTGCGAAAACGCGTACGCGTTTTCGCGCTGGTCGTGACTAATTGTTTCTGGAATAGGTATAAGGATCGCGGGCAACTTCCATGTTGCGATTTCAGCAATACTACCAGCACCAGCACGAGAAACAATAAGACATGCTATATTAGCAATCTGCCGAAGTTTTGATGCTGATAAATAAGCAAATGATTGATAGCGTGATGAATTTGGACTATCCTCAAGAGCTAAAGAAGCGATTGATTTTACTCCTTCAAAGTTTCGTTTGCCGGTCTGGTGTATTATATTTGTTATTTTAACAAGATCAGGTAATGCAGCTAATAAAGTCTCATTAATACGTTTTGAACCTTGTGAACCGCCAATAATAAGTATTACAGGAGCAGTAGTATCAATACCGAGAAACATAGCACTATTTTTTGATGTAGGTATTCGTAATTCCTTACGTACCGGTATACCTGTTTGTGCAATACGTTTCTGTACTTTTTTAGAAAAATATTTAATTGAACTTTCAAAAGATACAGCAATACGTATTGCAAATCGTGACGCAAGTAAATTTGCCAGTCCTGGTTTTGCATCAGATTCATGAATCATAATTGGTATAGCAAGTATTCGTGCAGCAAGTACCGTCGGGACACTTGCGTATCCTCCTTTTGAAATAACAACATCAGGATACAGTACAATTAATTGAAAAAAAGATTTAATAAAACCAATTATTGTAAAAAACATATCTGTAACATTTCTAAAAGAAAAATACCGACGTATCTTCCCTGCTGGACTTTTCAGAAAAGTGATTTCGTTTTCAAAAAGAGCTTGTGAATCAAATGGAGTCGGAGCTATATAATATAGTTTTGGTACAACTAAATATTCTTTTCGCGCCAAGTCATGTATTGCTTCTGCAATAGCAATAATAGGGTAAAAATGACCGCCTGTTATACCTCCAGTAAACACAATTTTCATAGTTAGTATTTAGTATACAATAAATATATCATTATCGCTTTACACTGAAACGTAAGGCGATAGGATGTTTTTGCTTGCCAGACGCGACATTAAGTATAAACCCAGCTTCTGCAAACACAACAAGCAGCGCTGTACCACCATGACTAATAAACGGAAGTGGGAGTCCTGTGAGAGGAATAACACTAAGCATAGCTCCAATATTGATAAATGCTTGGGAAACAATAAGAACAGAAAAGCCAATTGTGGCATAAGAACCAAATCTATCACGCGTATGTCCTGCAATAGCGATACCGCGTGCAGCAAGAAAGAAAAATAAAAAAATTAATATAATAGATCCAATAAAACCAAATTCTTCCGCATATACGGAAAAAATAGAATCACCACTTGGATCTGGTAAATAGCTGAATTTTTGTACACTTTCACCAAAACCACGCCCCCCTACCCTACCGTTTCCAATTGCTATTAATGATTGCTGTATTTGATATCCGCTTCCAAGTATATTTGCCGTTGTTGGGTGAATAAATGTTGTAAAACGTTGAAGTACATACGGTCTCATTATCATTACTGCACTTAACATAAGTAAAGCCAATAATGCAAGTATACCAATATCACGTTTTGGTGCCCCTGCAGCAAAATACATAGCAACTCCTGTTATACCAATTAGAATAGTTGTACTTGTGTTTGGTTGTAAAAGTAACAATATTGATGGTATGCCAATAATTATGAGGAATGGTAGTAATCCAAATCGGTATTCGGAAAGTCTTTTTGCATATCGCGCAAGAAACCATGCCATACAAAATACAAACCCTATTTTTAAGAACTCTGCCGGTTGTAATGTTATAAAATGCATATTAAGCCATCTTGTAGCACCGTTTACATGTGAACCAAATCCAGGAATAAATACTAATGCTGTAAGTATAAGTGAAGATCCAAAAAGCCATGGTGCTGCAGAACGAAACCATACAACAGAAATTGTTCTAAATAATGCAAAAGCAATTATGCCACCACCAAATCCAAATACTACTTGCGTAATAATCGCTCGTGCAATATTTATATCTGTACGCGCAAGTAGTCCTAACGTTGCTGAAGAAAAAATAGCAATTCCACCTAATGCCAGTATAAATACAATACTCAAAAATATTGTATCTCCAGAAAATATTTTTGCCAATTTAGAATACATAGTAAATATTAGATAATATTTAAACTATCTTCCGGCACCAACAAGCGCGAGCGAAAGACCCAACACACCCATAATAATGGTAATAATCCAATATCGCATTGTTACTTTTGCCGGTGGCCAACCAATTGCTTCAAAATGATGATGAATTGGTGCGACAAGAAATATCTTTTTTCCGCGTATCTTTTTTGAACATACTTGTAATACGGTTGTTGCAACTGTACCAACTAGAGGAAAAGCAATTATTGGAAGCATAGAAACACCAATGCCACCTCCAAGTGAGTCAGCAGAAAAAGCTGTAATAGATAAAGCGAGAGTTAGTGCCATACTTCCTGTTTCTGACATATAAAAACGTGCTGGAGGAACATTAAACCAAAGAAAAGCAAAAGTTGCTCCAGCAATCGTTGCTGTAAATGCAGCAAGTGAAAATTGTCCTTGTATAAAAGCTATAGCTGTATACGTCATGAAAATAATTGAAAATACACCACCAGATAAACCGTCAATTCCATCAATAGTACCGCCTGCATATAATAAAAGAGTTACCAATATAAACACTGGAATAAATCCCCATGATAAATGCAATTGCCCACCAAACGGTATACCTATACTTGAAATATCAAGTTTTGTATAAAACCACCATCCTGCAAATAATCCCATTATACTAACAAGCAAAAGTCTTGTACGTAATTTAAGTCCACCGTGTCCACGCTGTATCTCTAATAAATCGTCAATTAGACCAATAAATGCACCTACTAATAATGCCGTAAGAGGAAGCCATGTTTGATTGCGATTAATGAAATCAAGTTGTGAAAATACACCACCAAATAAATGATCAAGTATAAAAAACGCTGCTACAGTTAAAAGTGCTGCCATCCAAATGAGAATACCTCCCATACGTGGTGTTGAGATTTCTCTTTCTTTATGTAATTTGTTGAAAATAGGTGTTCCTCCTCCACCAATTCCATTTTCTTTTCCACTTATTTTCTTCCATGCATGGAATTTATAAAGATAATGTGCAAGTATTGGTGCAAATAGAATTCCCAGTATAAATGCTGTAGTTGAAGGTATAAGTACTCTAGCGGCAGTTCCGATCATACATATTCATTATACACGAAGAGGTATACCTGCAAGATATGCGCGTGTTGCATCAATAAGCTTCTGTACATCTTGGAATCTACCTTTTTCTGTAGAACCAAGCACTACTACTGCAATTGGATGTTCAAATGATGCGTCAAATACAACAACAAGATTGCCACCAGCAAGAGTCGTATAACCTGTTTTAGAAAGAAGTATCCCAGCTATTTTTGTTACGTCGGGATTTGTATTACGTTTAGTATGTGATATTCCATCTAATGAAACAGCAGTTACAATTGGTTTTGTGGTTGCTGAAACAATACTCGGTGCTTCAATTATTAACTTACCCGCAAGTAATGCAACATCATAAGGACTACCATAGCCACCAGAAACAGATGCATTTGAATCAAGCCCACTCCCATTTAATGTATACATTTGTACAAGACCTGCTGCATCGGCAACTGAACTTAATAGATTTGGTACATTTTTTTTAACATATAATGCTGTCGTACGTGCAATTGCCGCAGCACCATCGTTTACTGATGCGGTAAGGGTTAAACGTGCCAATGTTCCGAGTTTAAATATTTCGCCAGGATCAAAACCACTATCACCATATACTAATACATCAGCACGAGTAATAGGAATATCAGCACCAATTCCAAGATATTTTACAGCACTATATATAGTTAGGAGTTTAGTAACAGATGCAAGCGGTAGTTGTGCTTCTGCGTTTTTAGCAAACAATATCTTATGAGTAGCGAGATCATACACTATCGCTGCTTTCCCGCGAATTGAAATACCAGAAAATGCATTTTGTATTTTGGTACTGTTTGTTTTTCTTGCAATATTTTTCATTAATATTGAATTCTGATAAGAAAATACCATTATCACAACAGTAATAATAAACAAAGATATTAATATACCAATAACGACAAGTCTTAATCGCATATCCTTTGGTAATATAGTAGTTCTGTTTTCATCCATATACTCGTATATTCTGTATTATTGAGATTGTATAGTGCTTACTTCTTCTTTCTCAATGTTAGATAAAATTTGTGTTAATTCTGAGTATTGTGGCAATTCTTCTATTCTTGTAATTCCAAGGAATGCAAGCGCATCAATTGTTGGACGATAATATATTCTACGTTTATCGTTCGTATCAGTGCTTCTCTTGATAAGACCTCGTATTGTTAAAGATCGTATAGTCGCAGATGAATTTACACCTCGTATCCAATCAATATCACTACGGTATGCTCCATTACGATATAGAATAATTGCAAGTGTTTCAATGCCTGCTTTTCCAATATCATGTGAAAGCTCGTCTTTACGCATTGTAGCAATATATGGTGCGGCAGATGGCATAGCTCGCAATGTTACATCTTGCTCTGTTTCAACCAATGTGATACCACGTCCTTTAAGAGAATCTTGTAATTTTACTAATGCTTTATCAACATCATCGCGCGAAATCTCAAGAATCTTCTTTAAATATTCTTTTTTTAAAGGCTCTCCAGATATAAATAAAACAGCTTCAATAAATGAAGAAATATCGTTCATATTAATTGTATATTATACCATATTGATTATTGATAAGTATAATATTTAAGTTTGAATACCTTTTTATACTATATTGATGTTTTTATCATTAAATTATAAAAAATATAGCATTTATTATATTAAAAAATTTATTCATCAATTAAAAACTGCTTATTTGGATTTTCTAAAGTTTTATATATTTTCTCATATAATAATATAGAATGGGTATTTATTATTTTGCTATCTATTATAGAACACCGTACTTAGGAATATCTACTTGTGTACTGATAATGCGAATATCACCATTTGAGTTATGTTGTATTGCATTTACAGAACCTTGTTTAATAAGTTCAAGCAGTGCCAAAAATGAGATGATAACTGTGATTTTTTGTTTATGTTTAAATCCAGAAAATTCATTAAAAGAAATATTTGATGCTTCGTGTACCCGCGTTGCTAATCGATTCACTGTTTCTGCAAGAGAAATAGTTTTTTGTAAAGTAGTTTTAGGTGTTTGTTCATTTTGTTTTTTTTGGTTTATAAGAAGTACAGAGAGTGTTTTAGAGATTATAGATAGAGTACAATCATTTCCAGGTGAAAATATCGGCTCTAGTATAGGAGTTTCTCGCGCTAAAAGTGGTGTACGCATAAAGTTTTTATGAAGTATATATGCTGCCTCTTTAATATATTTATACTGTTGTAATCTATATTTTAATTCTTTTACGTCATTTTCTTCCTCTTCTGAGAGTGTAAAATCTGGAATAAGTGATCTCGATTTTATTAAAAGAAGTGTAGCTGCAATACTAATAAAACTTGTAGTTTCATCTAATGGAAATGCTTTTTGCGCTCGTACATACATAACAAAATCGTCAGTGATTGATGCAAGGAAAAGTTCATTTACAAGTAATTTGTGTTTTTCAATCAGCTCAAGTACCAATTCAAACGGACCTTCGTACACTGGTGTATGAATAATAAAATTAGTTGATGCTGAATTTTCTTGGTTCATAAATTAAAAACATAGAGAAAATAACTTCATATTTTTAATTTATGAATACATACCAATTGTACGTTTGACATATTCCATTTTTTTATCAGTTATAGCAATTGCCTCTCGCTTCCCTTTTGCAAGCACATCATCAACAATATCAGTATCTTTTTTTAAAGTTTCATATCGTGTACGAATGGTGGCAAAATATGTATTAAGGTCTTCTAAAAGTATTTCTTTGAGTATCTTATATTTTCCTTTATTTTTTTCATAAATTAGAGAAAGTTCGTTCTCATTTCGCACTAATTTATGAATCGCATAAACATTTTCTGGCCTATCACCAGCTGAATCTGTAACAATGCTCATAACACGTTTGGTAAGCTCGTTTTGAGAAGCAAACAGAGGAATTACATTATCATAACTTTTACTCATTTTTTTACCGTCTGTACCTGAGACCACTGCAACGTCTGGAGTAATATATGCTTCAGGTAATACAAATATATCATCTTGAAAAATATGATTAAATTTTCGTGCTGTATCACGAGCAATTTCAATATGCTGTTTCTGGTCTTGTCCAACTGGCACGATAGTCGTATCGTAAAGTAAAATATCTGCTGCCATTAACATCGGATAGTTAAAGACACCAACAGAGATTTCTTTGTTTTTTTCTTGTGCATCTTTAAATGCGTGCGCACGCATTAGGTACGGTATAGTTGTAATAGTATCGAAAATCCATGCAAGTTCAGTATGTGCTGGTACATCTGATTGTTTAAAAATAACTACTTCTTCTGGATCAAGTCCGATTGCAAGATAGCTTATAACAAGTTCACGTGTACGTACACGCATTTCTTCAGCGTCTTGTACAGTATTAAGTGCGTGATAATCTGCAACCATAATAAAGCAACGATACTTTCCACTTTTAAAAAGTTCCATTTGTTGACGCATTGCACCAAAATAATTTCCAATGTGTAACTCACCGGTCGGTTTTATACCGGAAAAGAGTATTGATTTTGAATCAGTCATAAATATTACAATACCATATTATTATGTACTACTCATCAATATAATTCAAAACTTAATATGCACGCATTTAAATAATTTACTGTTGATGCCTATATCATATATTATGTTTATTACATGTGTGCGCAAGCGTTGCTTCATAATGTTTAGTATATGCGATGTTTTGCGGAACGGAGTGGAGCAAAATATGGGAGAGCGAAGTGCAACGAGTGAACCGCATATACTGTGTTAGGCGAGCCGAACGGAGCGATAGCGGAGTGAGAGTGCAACGTGCCTTTAGTGTACATTTTTTTATCTTTTTCTTCCATAATTGTTTCCCGCGTAGCTTTTATATTAAATGCAAAACAAAATTTTTCTGTTTTGGGCGAAGGGCAGAGGGGATTAAGGGGTGAATGCCCGTAGCCCAAAACTCATTATTCTTCCCAGTCTCTTTTTGTTATTTGATCTTTTGCGCCGTCAGGCAACTCCTCATAAAATCCTTCAATTTCTTTTGGCTCCGAAATCATTTTTTCTGCAATAAAGTTTATTAATTCGAAAAGTTTCAAAACTAATTCCGGTTTTTCCTCAATATTAATTTCACCCGGATGTACAGCATTATTTCCAGTGATGCGTAGAATATCTAAAGATTTTTGAATTTGAGAATTTAATCCTTGTTTAACAAGGTTTCCAATATCCATATTTATATTTTCTCCTTTTTCTCCGAGCTGCTTACAAAGTTTTTGTAATGCAAGTCTTAGTAGGGCTGCTGATGATCTTACGGAATCGTTAAAAATAATTGCGGCTTCCAAATAATCTTTTTTAATATCTTCAGATAAATCATCATTTGGCAAATCAACAATCATTTTCTTTGGATAAACAATTTCACCATTTAACCAAATTATTTTCTGACCACAATGTTCGCACTTAGAAATAGTCCAATCTTTACTTAGTGTTTCGTTGAAATCAGATGTTCCTGTTATTGAATTAGATCCACTCCAGGCATGTTGCGCAATAATATGTGCCCAAAATTGTTTTGCATAAACGCCACAATGCGGACAATGAAATTGTCCTGTTGCATGTTCTGGTGGATAGTACTTTTCTTTTTTCATAATTGTAATAAATTAGTTTTCTTCAAAAAAATCTTCATCAACTTCTTTTACTTCATATATATTGCGGACTTGCACACCAACACCATATTGATACATTAAATCTACAAGTTTGTTACCATCAATAAGAATTATCGTATGATGTGCTTCATATGCCTTTTTAATAGCTGAATCATCAAAGTTTGAAGTAGTAACAAAAACTCCTTTGTTTGTATCTCCACTCATTGCCCCAATAAAATTACGAATTTCTTTTTCGCGAACTTTATTTTCGTTATAACGTTTTGCTTGAATATAAATTTTTTCAAGTCCAAGCTGATCTTCATTTATAACTCCATCAATACCACCATCACCTGATTTTGAAGTTTCAATAAAATCACCATATCCCATTTTTTTGAGTAAGATTAAAATGACTTTTTCAAAATAGTACGGATCAATATTTCTCAATTTTTCTAAAAGGTCACTTTTAACTTGAGAATCAATCGCTGAAAAACCAGAATCAATCAAATCTTGTGGAGATGCATTTTCAACATTAATTTCATCATTTTTAGATTCCTTTTCTGCCTTTTTAGCTTCACGATGAGCCAAAAAAACAGAATCATTCTTTAACTCTTGTAATGTCAATGTTCCTTTTTGCAAAGCAGTCTTGCCTTTTTCTGTAATTTGTACCATTCCTCTTTCTGGGTAATCTAAAAATTTTCCTTGCTTCAAATAAGATTTACCCCACCCTATACGATCAAGTAATACATTGGCACCGGTGGTTGTTTTTTTATTTAATAGTTCTTCAGGTAAATCTGAATAGTATTTATTACGTACGCGCTTACGTAATTCATTGTAATGTAGTATTTCTCCATTACTTAATACTTCTAGAATTGGTATAAATGTTTCGTGATATTTAGGTAATTCCATAGTTGTATTAATTATTTTGTGAAAATTATATTCCTTTCTCCCTTATAAATAAATCGTTTTCGGAGCGATAGCGGAGAAAACAACCTTATATCCCCTCTAAAAAGAAAAAAATTGTTTTGCTTCCTTATTCTTAAAAGCGAAGCGGGAAACCTCCTTATTATCAAAAAAGATAAAAAATGTATGCCGCCTAATGCGCCGCGGATGATGCGACCGTTTGCGAGTATAATTATTGTAGCATAGCTACAATAATTTATGAGCAAATGTCGCATATCCCGCTGTTGTCCGAAGTCCGCGAAGCGAAGCGAAGCGAGCGGGATGAGGACGGCAGAGGGATTCATCCGCGGCGCATTGTCCTAAATCCGAGAGTGAGACGAATGGAGCGACAGCGGAGTGAGCTGAGCGAGCGGATTTAGGACAACTGGTTTTTATCCATACTTTGTGATTGAATTATAGCAAGAAGTTTTATGTTATACAAACTTTTATTATTCTTGAACTATGGGCAATATTTTAGACAAAACCGAACGAGTATTACGATTACGCAACTACTCTCCCAAAACTCGTAAAGCATACTTGTTCTATATAAGACAGTATATCAGTTTTTCTAAAAAAGCTGGAATCAAAAATAAACAAAAAGTAGTTGAGGATTTTTTACTTGATAAACATAACCGCAAACAATCTCCGCAAACAATCAATCTTGCACTTAATGCTGTAAAGTTTTTGTATAGAGAAGTTTTGAAAAATTCGCAAAAAATTGATTTAAAATTTGCAAAAAGAAGTAAGAAGTTGCCAGTTGTACTTTCACATCGTGAGATTGAGAAAATTATCCATGCAACTGATAATGCAAAATATAAACTTATGATTTCACTTGGTTATGCTTGTGGTCTTAGAGTTAGCGAGGTTATTAGTCTGCATGTAGCTGATTTGGATATTGATGAGCTTGTTGTTCATATCAAAAGAGCAAAAGGTAAGAAAGACAGAATCAGTGTTCTACCTGGAAAGCTGCAGGATGATTTACGGAATATAATTGCTGATAGAAATGCGAAAGATTATATTTTTGATTCTAATCGTGGCGGAAAACTTACAACAACATCTTTGCAAAAAATGTTTCGCAAGAGTTTAGCAAAAACAACAATCAAAAAGCCAGTAACTTTCCACTCCCTGCGACATTCTTTTGCAACACACTTGTTAGAAAACGGAACGGATGTGCGTTATGTACAGGAATTGCTTGGACACTCTAATATTCGCACTACGCAAATCTATACACAAGTTACAAACCCGAAGTTAAAGAATATTAAGAGTCCACTGTAACTATTATAGCGAACCCGACCGAGGGTCTGCCCCAACGAAGTGAGGGTGCAAAATCATTTCCTTACCTCTCTTTCTTTTTCGGTGGAGGGGTCTGGGGAGGAGCCGAACAAAAAATTGAAAGGAAATGGTTTTGGTCGGGTGGCTCGCCGAGTGAAGCGGGGCGAGAGTGACGCGGTTGTATTGCGAGAGTTACCACTAAACTCTCCTATCGGAGAGTTTAGTGTAGAATTACCACACAGGATCTCGCCGTGGAGCGTGCGCCCGCAGGCGCACGCATTTAGACAGCACGCACTCCGTGCGTTCCTATTTGTTTAATGTAGTTGATTTTGAAAATAGGTTCTATTCTGGTGCCTTTATTTTACCAAATCCGAACCTATTTTCAAAATAAATACTAACTCACGCGCGGAGCGCGTGGAAACTCCAA
>CAZCLC010000002.1:0-56880 GCA_964499455.1 uncultured Candidatus Saccharibacteria bacterium
ACAATAGCGACGCTCTTGATGACCTCGTTTCCTCCGCGCCGATTACTCACTTTAACTTGAGCTTTGTTCCTATCTCCGCAGTTATAAATAGTAATGATAATTTAACAGTTACTGCAGAAGACTCTGGTAATAATGTTGTTGTAAACGATACAACAACAAAGCTCAATCTTAATGGAGATAATGGTGCATCATTTGGAGCAAACTTGCTCACAATGGGAGCGCTTGGGACAACAAATACGACAATCAGCAATACGAAGACAGGGGTAGTTAATGTGTCAGCGACTGAAGTAGGTAATGGTACCGCAACGGGAGCAGGAACGATTGCCTTTACCAAAAGCGACATAACACCACCAACAATTGTAAGCACTAATCCAGCGGTAAGTACTAATCCAGAAAATCGTGTTACCGGAGTTGCTATTACAGAAAGTCCGACCATAACATTCTCAGAGGCTCTTGACTTCCAAACGGTAAATTCAACGACCATTAAGCTTTATAAGGATTCAGATTCAGATTCCGGAAATTCGCCTATACTGATACCCGCCGTTGTTTCTTTGGCTAATGGTGGTAAGACGGTTATCATTAATCCAAACGCAGATCTTAAAAATGGCGTAAATTATTACTTTGCAGTTTCTACAGGAGTTACGGATTTGGCGGGAAATGTTTTTGCGACCGCGTGGGATTCAAGTAATAAAACAGATCACGAATTTACAACCGCTACGATTGAGCCGATTGTAGTAGATAGTGTAACCGCAGTGCCGACTTCTTCTCAAGCTGATGGCAAGTATGCAGACGGCTGGCATTACATTTACAAACTAACGGTCAATGTTCCTGACAATAACTTAAGTGTGAAATTTAAGGATTGGACACGAACTGATGGTAGTACTGGCACCATACCAGCGGGTGCAAATATGAGATTATTGTTTAACACTGCAACTGGTGGCGACATTGGTAGCTCAGTTGGAACAATAGATAATGCAACAATAGAAAGCGGATTTGGGGATGTAGATAGTTATGCAATAGGAAATCACTATTCCAATCAAAAACTTAATGGTACCACTGCACAGGCAATAAATATTCCAGCAAATATGGATACAGACGCGGCAAGACCTGGGCGACAAATTCAGTTTGATGTATATACAAAATTGCCATCTACTACACCAGCTGGGTTCTACGGAACTACATACGGTATTCAGGTAAACTAGTGTAACTGGAAAAATGAATATGAAAAAAATATTACCGATTATAATTGTTGCGCTGTTTATGGTTATGGCAGCCCCTGCGTATGCCTATGAAATAACAGGCACGCTAAGCACTGGCGTGGCTCCGGCAACGCCAACCGGATTGACTGTCTTAAGTCCTGTGCAAGGTGATACAAGCATCACGATTAAATGGAACCCTGTCGCAAATATAAGTGGGTATAATTTGTACCGTATTACTGGTGCAGTGCCTTCTGTGTTTGTTGCAAGTACAACGGTTACGAATTATGTGGATACAGGGCTTTCAGATGGAAATTACTCTTATCAAGTTGAGTCATATTTGGGAACATTAACATCTGAAAAATCAGCAACGAGCGCGCTTGTCACAATAGATACCACCGCGCCATCTACTGGCGGAAGTGGTGGTGGTGGAGGTGGTGGCGGAAGTGTAATCACAACGCAAAATAACACCTCAGTTATCGGCGACATCAATGGCGATGGCAAGGTCAATATTCTTGACTTCAACGCACTGTTGGTGCAGTGGGGAAAGACGGGGACAAACCTTAGTGCCGACCTCAACCATGATGATGTGGTCAATATTCTTGACTTCAACATGTTTATTATTCACTTGAAACCATAATTATGAATCGTATTTTCTCAACACTTATTATTGGGCTTGCGCTTGTATTGCCAGCATCTGTTTTTGCTTCAACTGTAAATCTATCTCCGACTACCGTTTCGGTAACGCCTGGAAAAGTATTTACTGTTCAAGTAATGGCAAATCCAAATGGCGCGCATGTCTATACTGTCCGCGCGAATATTTCGTTTAATCCAGCTCTTGTACAAGTGACTAACTTTACTTTTGCGCCAAAATGGCTGGCACTTTCTACAAGTGGATACGATGTAACAAACAATACAACTGGCTCTCTCATAAAGACTGCTGGCTATCCGGGAGGCATCACTTCATCTACGGCATTTGGCGTGATAACTTTTAAGGCGAAAGCAATGGGCTCCGCGCACATTGCTGTAACCAATAAGTCATTGACACTTAATGCCAACAGTAAAAATACCGTGTCTGGTACGCAGGGTTCCTCGGCGGTTACCATTGTCGTGCCACCAACGCCGAAACTAACTACAAAACCTGTGTATAAGCAACCTATCAAAAAAGTGGTTAAAACCTCTGCGTATAAAACCCATACGTATAAGAATACTGCTGCACTTTCAGCTGCGGTTGTGAATACTGTTGCTACAACTGCTGTTGCAACTACAACAGCGACTTCATCAGCTAATCAAATGACTGCCGCTGCAGGGAACACAGGAACCAAAAATAACACACCAATTATAATTATTGCGATTCTTGCAGCACTTGCCGTTCTTCTCTGGTTTGGTAGGAAACAACTTTTTCCACATAAATAATTTTTAGAGTAGCACATTACAGCCGCGCCATTTTAATGGCGCGGCTGTAATGTGCTATGTTTTGGAAATTTATATATAGATTAAACACTTTGGGTCGGACCCAAGTGGAAATATGGTTTAACCATATATAGAGTTGTATTTTTAGTATATTTATTATATAGTAGATGAAACCTCCCGTATGGGAGTTTTATAGTATTTCAAATGTCAACAATCAATCAACTCATTAAAAAACACCGCAAAAACACAACAAAAAAGACAAAAGTTGTTGCCCTTTCACGTGGTTTTAATGCAAAGAAAAATCGTCCGACATTTTATCCATCGCCATTTAAGCGTGGTGTATGTGTAAAAGTTACAACTAAAACTCCTCGTAAACCGAACTCGGCTATTAGAAAAATAGCTCGTGTACGTCTTACAAACGGTATGGAAGTGACGGCGTATATTCCTGGTATGGGTCATAACTTACAGGAACACTCAGTAGTATTACTTCGTGGTGGTCGTGTGAAAGATATTGGTGTACAGTACACAATTGTACGCGGTAAACTTGATGCGGGTGGTGTAGAGAATCGCCGAAGTAGTCGTTCACGTTATGGTTCTAAAAAATCAAGTGAGTAATTTTAAGTAAAACTATCTATGCGTCATCCAATTAAAAAACAACGGACATGGAAGCCTGATATTAAATACGGCTCAGAGGTACTTACTCGTTTTATCAACGCTGTTATGTCTGATGGTAAAAAAGATGTTGCGCGAGGAGTTGTATATCAATCGCTTGAATATATTAGAGAAGGTAAGCAAGATCCGCTTGAAGTATTTGAAACTGCAATTCGTAATGTTTCTCCATTAATGGAAGTACGTTCACGTCGTGTTGGGGGTGCGACTTATCAAATACCGCGTGAAGTTCCACAGCAGCGTCGTTTGGCATTAGCGTTTAGATGGATAATTGGAACTGCGCGTAATAAAAAAGGTAAGCCAATGGCAACTAAACTTGCAAATGAACTTTTGCTTGCATTTAAAGGTGAGGGTGATGCAGTAAAAAAGAAAGAAGACACACACCGTATGGCGGAAAGCAATAAAGCATTCGCACATTTCGCAAGATAATAATATGTAACATAAAGACCGTCGGCACATCCGTGCCGACGGTCTTTATGTTACAGTAAATATATTATGGAGTTTACGCTTACAAGTCCTGTATTCTTACATAATGAAAAAATTCCACAACTATACACATGCGATGGTGAGCATATTTCTCCACCGCTAAATATTTTAAATATACCAAATAACACTGTATCTCTCGTACTTATTATGTATGACCCTGATATTCCAAAGGCACTATATCCAAATGGCGGTACGTTTGATCACTGGATATTATTCAATATTCCGACTAATATCAATGATATACCACAAAATAGTGTCGTTGGTACATTAGGAGTAAATAGTCTTGGTAAAACGGAATATACAGGGCCGTGTCCTCCATCAGAATATAAACCATACGAGCATCGTTATTTTTTTCATCTTTATGCACTTGATATACTTCTCCAATTTTCTAAAAGTGCAACGAAAGATAATATTCTATCCGCAATAGAAGGACATATACTTGCTACAACAGAACTAATCGGTCGTTATTCACGCAAATAACAACAATATCTGAATATCAAGCACATACGCGGAATTATATGCACTACTTTAGATGTCGCATATTGTTATTACTGATTATGATTGATAAATACAAACATTGCTTTTTATGAAATTTGGAATATTCTATATGTAACGCCTCGGCGTTTTTTATTTTTAATAACTATATATGAATCGAGACTTTTCACTTGAGAAGGTGCGTAATTTTGGAATCATTGCTCACATTGATGCAGGTAAGACAACTACGTCTGAGCGTATTCTATACTATACCGGTTCCCAACATAAGGTTGGTGAAGTACATGAAGGTGATACTACGACAGACTGGATGGATCAGGAGCGTGAACGTGGTATTACAATTACGGCTGCCGCTATTAGTTGTTTTTGGAGTAAAACAAGTGAACCTGACAAGAAAGATTTTTCAAAAAGATACCGTTTTAATATTATTGATACACCGGGACATATTGATTTCACTGCAGAAGTAAAACGTTCTATGCGTGTATTAGACGGTGCGATTGTTGTTTTTGATGGTGTTGCGGGTGTCGAGCCACAATCTGAAACTAACTGGCGATATGCAGATGAAGCTAATGTATCACGACTTTGTTTTATCAATAAAATTGATCGTACAGGCGCTTCGTTTGAGCATTCATATCAGAGTATTCTTGACCGTCTCTCTAAAAAAGCTGTGCGTATGCAAATTCCAATTGGCGAAGAAGCTAATCATAACGGGATTATTGATTTGCTTACAATGCAAGCATATAAATTTGAAGGAGATATGGGTGAAAATATAATTACTGAGCTAATTCCAGAAGATCTTCAAGTTCAAGCAAAAAAATATCATAATGAGCTTGTTGAACGTATTGTTGAATATGATGAAAACCTCCTTAGTGCATATCTTGAAGGAAATGAACCATCAGTAGATGAATTAAAAGAAACACTTAGAAAAGCAGTTATTGCCAATGAGATATTTCCCGTTTTTACAGGTTCCGCTTTGAAGAACAAAGGTGTACAGCTTATACTTGATGCGGTTGTTGATTATCTTCCGTCACCGTTGGATTTACCACCTGTTAAAGGTATCAATCCAAAGACAGGTGAAGAAGTTGAACGAAAGGCTTCAGATGATGAACCATTTACAGCATTGGCTTTTAAATTACAAACGGACCCGTTTGTTGGTGCTCTTACATTTTTTCGTGTATATTCCGGCACTCTTGAGTCTGGTTCATATATATATAACGCAAACCTAGACACAAAAGAACGTGTTGGACGTATTGTATTGTTACAGGCAGATAAACGTGAAGAAGTAAAAAAAGTATTTGCTGGTGAAATAGCTGCGGCAATCGGTTTGAAAGATACAAAGACCTCACATACTCTTTGTGATGAAAATAATCCGATAGTTCTGGAAAAAATTATTTTTCCAGAACCGGTAGTTTCAGTACGTATTGAACCGAAAACAAAAGCTGACCAAGAGAAACTTGGGCTTGCGCTTCATAAACTTGCGGATGAAGATCCAACTTTTAAGGTGTCAACCGATAATGAAACAATGGAAACGATTATAGCGGGTATGGGAGAACTCCACCTTGAAATTTTAGTTGATAGAATGAAGCGAGAATTTCATGTTGAGGCGAATATCGGTCGGCCACAAGTTGCCTATCGCGAAACTATCCGCGGTACATCCGATGTAGAAAATAAATACATTAAACAAACTGGTGGACGCGGTCAATATGGTCATGTGAAGATACGCATTAAGCCACTTGAACCTCTTAAAGAAGGTGTAAAAATTCGCAATAATGTAAAACGTGAAGATCATTTTGAATTTATTAATAATATTAAAGGAGGTGTTATTCCACAGGAATATATTCCAGCTGTTGAAAAAGGTATTCGCGAAGCACTTGACCGTGGTGTAGTTGCTGGATATCCAATGGTAGATGTATCGGTAGATTTATATGATGGTTCATATCATGAAGTGGACTCGTCAGAGATTGCTTTTAAAATAGCAGCATCACAGGCTCTCCAAGAAGCGGTACGACAAGCAAAACCGGTTTTACTTGAGCCTATTATGAAAGTTGAAGTTGTGATTCCGGATCAATTTATGGGCGATATTACTGGTAACCTTTCTGGGAGACGCGGTACAATTGAAGGAACAGAAGAAAAAGGTATGAATAAAGTTATATATGCGAAAGTACCACTTTCGGAAATGTTTGGTTACACAACGACACTACGCTCTATGACTGAAGGTCGTGGCTCTATGACCATGGAGTTTGACCATTATGAGGTTGTGCCAAGTAATGTTGCACAAGATATTATCACAAGTCGAAAATAAAATCTTTTATAACAATATATTAGCACTCACAATCTAAAATTGAGATATATAATATATTTTTTTTAGTTTATTCTGATTGCATCAAGTTAATTATCAGTGTTTAGCTCAATTACGGACTGTACTGTGCTTTATTTAGTTTGTTGACATAGAAATTAATATATGTAAGTATCTAATCTATATGTTAGATCGTTCAAAACAGCTCCAAAAAATACTTGAAAGTTTTTATAAAATCAAACGCCATGCTGATTTAAAAAATATGTGTCGCACATATGGATTATTGGTTACTCACTCACAATGGATAATGCTAAGTTATATTTACAGAGAAGGTAGTGTGTCTGTAAAAGAAATCTGTATGGAGTTTGGAATTACTAGTAGTGCTGTTACGCAATTAATAACTGAATTGGTTAAACATCATTATGTTATAAAAGTAGCAAGCACAACTGATCGTAGAATGACCAATATACAATTAACACCAAAAATAAAACAAGTTATGTTGCGTGTACGTCGTGCAATATTGGCTCATATGTTAAAAATGTTTTCTGTGCTCAATGATAAAGAGTTCACTAAATATATGCAATTTAGTATGAAAATTCACAATCGTATTAATCAGTAAACTATTTTTAAATATATTACGAATTCCCATGAGTATATTCTCTACAAAATTTTTAAAGCGAAATATTGTTGGTGTTTTGATACTTATAGCGGTTATCGCGATCGGTATACATTTATACAGTCATCAAAATAGTCCCGTAAATTCACTACGCAATAATATTTCACATGTAAATGTTACTTCTGTAGCAAAATTATCTTTTGCTACAAGTTCACTACCGGTAATTGCCACTGTAACATCATTAAATCAAGCAACCGTTCTCGCGCAAATTCCTGGCGAGATTGTTTCTTTACCACATTCGCTTGGTGATAATGTATCAACCGGCGATATTATTGCTAAGTTTTCCAATAATACGCAACAGGCTGCAGTATTACAGGCACAAGGTGCGTACGAAGCTGCACTTGCTGGACTAACAAACGCACAGAGTATATCAACAAGAATGTCTATAATTTCTGTTAAACAATCCATAAATAATATACAAAACGCACAAAACGCACTTTCTAATGCTCTTAAAAATATGTATTCTATGCTTGATGATGCTGTACATACAAAAGCTGATCAACTTTTCTCAAATCCAAGAAATTCTACGATACGAATAATAATTACGATACCAAACGAACGTCTCGCTCTTCTTATTCTGCAAGAGAGGATACAACTTCAAACAACATTTAACGTTATATTTCCATATACGAAAGATATAGCAAGTTCTACACTTAGTGCACATAGTACGCATATAATTGCTGCTACAAATTTGGTTATTCAATTTCTTGGAAATTTGGCTACTGCTGTAAATGAAACACAATCAATTCATGGCACGACATCACCTATTCTTGCCGGTTATGCTTCCTCTATCGCTGCGGGGCGCAATGAAATTAGTGCTGGTCTTTCAGGACTTATTGCGGCAAAAAGTGCTTATGATAATGCATTGTCTGCGTTACAATCAGCAAATAATACGGCTATAAATGGTATACCTAATGCAATTGTGCTTGCAAAATCACATATAAAACAAGCCCTCGGAGCTTATAATGGAGCACGTGCTATATTGGAAAAAACAATTATTCGTAGTCCAATAAATGGCACTATCGTTAGTCTTCCAATTACGCTTGGTGATTATGTATCGATGTTTTCACCTGTCGCAATCATTTCAAATCCTCATGCGTTGTATCTTAAAACATTTGTATCGTCAAATGACGCAAAGACACTCACAGTAGGTGGGCATACAATTATAAATAATTCCTTAAACGGAGTCATAACGTTTATCGCTCCGGCGCGTGATCCTCTTACAAATAAAATTGAAATTAAAATAGGAATAACCAATTCAAGTAATTCACTTACTGATGGGGAAGTCGTTTCAGTTATGCTTGAACGACTTACAAGCCTGACAAAAAACAACATGCGCACTTTATCTATTCCTTTAACTGCTATTAAAATGACACCAAAAGGACCAGAGATATTTACAGTAAACAACTCAAACATACTTGTAAGTACTCCAATACAGATTAAAAGCATTGTAGGGAATTCCGTGTTGTTAACTTCCGGAGCTGCTCCAAATACACGTATTGTGACTGATGCCAGAGGACTTTCAAATAGTCAGGAAGTAATAGTGAATAAAAATTGATATATGTTGTGGCTGTGGAATTTCTTTCTTGAACGACGGCAATTTACTTACGTTCTTATAGGTGCACTTGTTATTGCTGGAGCTTTTTCACTATTTCAAATTCCAAAAGCCGTAGAGCCACCTATCAATATTGCTGAAGGCATTGTAGTAACGACGCTTCCTGGTGCGTCTGCCAAAAATGTAGAGACGCTCATAACAAATAAAATTGAAGACCAAGTATCTGGTATCAGTAATATTGATACGATGAAGTCTGTCTCTAAGAACAGTGTTTCAACTCTTGTAGTGCAGTTTGACTCAAACGCAAACATAGATCAATCTATACAAAGCTTGCGTGATGCAGTTGCAAAGTCTGTTCCAAATTTACCGGCAGATGCATCAACTCCAGCTGTTACAAAAGTAAGTTTTTCAAACACTCCTGTTCTTATTGCATCGGTATCGGCGAATGTATCACCACTTCTATTATCGCAAGTTGGGCAAACAGTATCTAATGCACTTAAGCGTGTATCAGGAGTATCAGATGTTAATGTCGCTGGTGTACCTGATCGTCAGGTTAATGTTGTTGTAAATAAAAAAGAGCTTCTTTCCTACGGAATAGGTATTCAAGACGTAATACGTGCTATTCAAGCGGCAAACGCGACTGTACCGGTTGGGTCTATCTCAATGGATGGTGTTTCATACAGTATTAATTTTAAAGGTGGAATTACAAACCCAAACACAATTAATAATGTTGTCGTTACAGATAAGAATGGTTCACTCGTATATGTACGCGATGTTGCCCATGTATTTAATGGGCTTGCTCCATCGACGACATATTCCCGTTTATCTCTTGGTGGAAAAACAACCCAAAATGCGATTACCTTTTCAGTATATAAACAATCCGGCGCATCTATTGCAGGAGTTGCAAACGCGGTACATGCTGAATTAAATATTCTTAAAAAGACAACTCTTTTGGGTTTCAATGTTTATATTTCTCCGGCAACAAATATGGGTGTGCAAGTTGGAAAACAACTTGGAGAGTTAGCGAGGACTGGGTTGGAAACAGTTGTCCTTGTGTTGCTTGTCTTATTAATAACAATCGGATGGCGAGAAGCATTTGTTGCAGCACTTTCTATTCCGCTATCTTTTCTTATTGCTTTCATTGGGCTTTATATGACTGGCAACTCGCTTAATTTTATTAGTTTGTTTGCACTAATTTTAGCTGTTGGTATTTTAGTTGATTCGGGTATTGTCGTAACGGAAGCAATTCATACTCGTATACGAGAAAATGGAGATGCACTTAATGCGGCGCGTAAAGCTCTTTTTGATTATGCATGGCCACTTATCGCTGGAACAATGGCGACTGTAGCAGTATTCATTCCACTATTTTTTATTTCTGGGATTATTGGAAAATTTATTGCCGGAATTCCGTATACACTTATTTTTGTACTTATCGCATCTATTTTTGTTTCACTTGGTTTAGTTCCTTTGGTTGCAATTTTATTAAGCAAGAAACATAAAAATGTTTTTGAAGAAAAGCAGGAATATTATACGGCTCGTATTACTATATGGTACAAAAATATGTTGCGAAGCGTACTTAATCATCGCCATACGCAAAAGATATTTTTATTTTCTATGGCTGGGCTTTTTATCATATCAATCTCTCTTCCTCTTTTAGGAATGGTACACACTGTATTTCTCCCTCAAAATAATGAAGATTTTGTTTTTATAAGTATTACAAAACCGCAAGGTACAACACTTTCAGTGACTGATAAAGTTACACGTCATGTTGAGAAAATACTCTATAAAGACCCTGATATATATTCATTTCAGACAACTGTCGGACAAGGCTCAGCACTATCTGGCGGTGTTCTTACGCTTGCAGCAAGCGGAAGTAATGTTGCTAATATCACTGTAAATCTGCCACTTGGACACAAAAAAACAAGTACACAAATTGTAAACGATTTACAAAAAAAACTTGCTCCAATAACTGATGCCACTGTTCAGGTTTTGCAAATGGCCGACGGACCACCAGGAGGACCACCGATACAAATAGAGTTTCTAGGTAACAACTTAAACAACATTATTACAGCTGCCAATAAAGCGAAACAACTTTTGGCGACTATACAAGGAGTTACAAATCTTACCAGTAGTACACAAAATAATGGTACAGAGTTTGAGCTAAAAATAAACCGTGCCAAAGCAGCTGCACTCGGTGTAAATACGCTTATGGTTGCGCAAACACTTCATAGCGCAATTAACGGAACGAAAGCAATTAGTATAACAAAACCAAATCAGACAATAGATGTAATTGTAAAAATGAACGTAAACCCAACATATACTAATCCATCAAACACAACACATACGACTCTTGATAGTATCAAAAATATCATAATTCGTGGTACAAAAGGACCAGTTCTTTTAGGTTCAATTCTTTCAACATCTCTTGCACAGAGTAATGCGAGTATCACACATAAAGACAAAATGCGTATGGAAACAGTTTCTGCGTATCCGAGTTCAAATACAACCGCTTCCGCAATTGTAAGTACATTTCAAAAAAAGATTGATACACTTTCTCTTCCTGCTGGAATTTCAGTGTCATATGGTGGCACAACGAAAAATATCAATCAATCATTTTCTCAAATGTTTGTCGCTCTCATCGCAGGGCTTGTACTTATGTTTATGATTCTTATTGTCGCGTTTAACTCATTCCGATATACATTTTATTTAATTATGATTGTTCCGCTTTCACTCATAGGTGTGCTTGATGGACTGGCACTTACCGGACAACCGATCTCTTTTTCATCACTTCTTGGTGTTATTGCACTTGGTGGTGTCATTATTAACCATGCAATTATCTTGATGGACTCTATGATTCGTAGAATGCGCATCGCTGGCGGAACTCCGATTATTGATGTCGTAATAGAATCAGCAGCGACGCGCCTACGACCAATCATTCTCACAACTATCACAACAGTTATCGGTATGATACCGCTCTCACTCACAAATGCCACATGGGGACCACTTGCTTTCAGTATTATGTTTGGTTTGACGTTCGCCATTGTTCTTACGCTTGTGCTCATTCCAGTTTTATTCTATCGTGCACAGCGATCCACAACATAAAAGCGCGGAGGCGAAGCCTCCGCGCTTTTAAAATATTCCGACATATTGTCTTTCTGGACAATAGATTAGAAATATAAAAAGACAAAAGTATATATTAACCGTATTATAAAAAAATTAGATTTATAATAAACAAATTATTTGGTAGTTAAAACATTATATATGTACACTTAGTTATCTTGACATAATATAAAAAATAGTGTGCAAAAGATGGAGAAATATAAATAAATAGGAGGTATATTATGATTGGAATAATTATAATTATGCTCGTTTTAGGGGTATCATCATTGAGTATGATACCGGTTTTTAGTTCTGGTCACTTGGTGGCTGGAATTATAGGCGACGTTGTTTTATTAGTAATACTCTTGATTGTCAATTACATAATATATATATTGACAATCCTATGGTCACCAGAAGTAATGAAAACAACCATAAAAAAATTATGATTGCAGATTTATTGATAGCTGCAGTCATGTTTGGGATATTATCTCTTTAACTTTAATTAATACTCCAATTTTCAAATCTCGGCATACGTATATGTACGTATGCCGAGATTTCTCTTTTATAATGTTATAAAGTGTATTACTTGGCGGTAAAACAGCCAAGTGGGTATACATTTATATGTATAAAATATATATCACATTTTTGTTATTTTATTAGTATATTTTGTGAATTTTTAAACTAAAAAGAGTTGACATTTGATATATTGTTTTCTTTATGTTGTGGTAAATAATTCACATAAAATATAACTTTAATACTGTGTATAGAATATATATTTTCTTGACCTTTTCAATATATACGTGTTAGTCTATACATAACGCAATCGTATTTCGCAGGCACATTATATGTCGTTTGTGAATATGCACGGCGCGTTGACATTAAGGAAAATGTATTTATCCTTTTATTAATTTAAATAAATATTATAAACGCTTATGGTAGCAGAATTTGATCGTAGCAAGCCGCATATAAACGTGGGAACCATCGGTCATGTTGACCATGGTAAAACTACTCTTACGGCTGCAATCCTAAATGTGCTTAAGCTAAATGAAGCTAATGGCTATTCAGCACGAAGTGAAAAAATTGAAAACATTGATAACGCTCCTGAAGAAAAAGCGCGCGGTATAACCATCGCACTTCACCATAGCGAATACGAAACACCAAATCGTCACTACGCGCATGTGGATGCCCCGGGACACGCCGACTACATCAAGAACATGATTACCGGCGCCGCGCAGATGGATGGTGCAATACTCGTCGTCGCTGCAACTGACGGTGTGATGCCTCAAACACGTGAACACATCCTTCTTGCAAAACAAGTCGGTGTTCCAAAACTTATTGTATTTCTTAATAAAATTGATATGGTTGACGAGCCTGATCTTATTGATCTTGTTGAAGAAGAAATACGAGAAATCCTTACAAAACAAGGATTTGATGGAGAAAATACTCCGATTATTCGTGGATCAGCGCTTAAAGCACTTGAAGCAACATCAGTTGACGACGAGTGGGTACAGAAAGTAAAAAAGCTTATTGACACAATGGATGAATATTTTCCAATACCGACTCGCGATACTAATAAACCGTTTCTTATGCCGATTGAAGATATCTTTTCAATTGAAGGACGCGGTACTGTTGTAACAGGTCGTATTGAACGTGGTGTTATTAAAATTGGTGAAGAAGTTGAAGTAGTTGGTATCAAAGATACTACAAAAACGACCGTTACTGGTATTGAAATGTTTAATAAACAGCTTAAAGAAGGTATGGCTGGTGACAATGCTGGGATTCTTCTTCGTGGGACTAAAAAGGAAGATGTTCATCGCGGACAAGTTCTTGCAAAGCCCGGAACATTAAATCCACATGTTGAATTTGAATCAGAAGTATATATTCTTAATAAAGATGAAGGTGGGCGTAATAAACCATTCTTCTCAGGATATAAGCCTCAATTCTATATCCGCACTACTGATGTTACAGGTGAAGTGACTCTCTCTAATGGAAAAGAAATGGTAATGCCTGGAGATACAGTTACTTTTAAAGTGAAACTTATTGTACCAGTAGCGATTGAAGAACAACAGCATTTTGCTATTCGTGAAGGAGGAAAGACTGTAGGTGCTGGTGTTGTAACAAAGATTATTGCGTAATAGCTTAAAATAAATGCATTACAAACTGCAATGACAACTACAATAAAGACAAAAAAGACAAGCAAGAAATCATCTCTTGATACACTGAAAGAGCAGCGACTACGTATTCGTGTTCGTGCTTATGAACATAAAATACTTGATCTTTCGGTTAAACAGATAATGGATACTGCACAACGATTTGATGCAAAAATTGTTGGTCCAGTTCCTCTACCAACAGAGATAAAACGTTGGACAGTTAACCGATCTACGTTTGTCTATAAAGATGCACGTGAACAGTTTGAGATGCGTGTACATAAGCGTTTAATTGATATATTAAATCCCTCGCAGAAAGTTATTGAGGCGCTTACGAATCTTGATCTTCCATCTGGAGTTACAATTGATGTTACATTGACCTAAACGAAAATCTTACACTTAATTTTTTAAATATCGCCACTTTTTACAGAAAAAGTGGCGATATTTATTAGACTATCTCATACAGATTTTCTTTATAATAAATATTAATTTATCCAATTTCCTGTTTGTTTATACGTAATAATTTGCTTTTTTTGCTTTTTACGGTATTCTCTTTATATATAAGCCGCGTGCGGCTTTTTATTTGTAGTATATGAAATTCATCTTAGCTAGAAAAGTCAGAATGACTCAGATTTTTACTGACGAAGGTCGGGTATATGCTGGTACCGTTTTACAAACAAAAAATTCAACAATTACTCAGATAAAGTCTTCCGATACTGATGGTTATTCAGCAGTACAAATTGGGTTTGATACTCAAAAACCTGAACGTATTTCAAAACCTGTACGCGGTCATTTAAAAGGTAAAGCATATAAAGTGATTAAGGAGTTTCGTATTTCAGACACATCATCTTATTCTGTAGGTGATGAGATTACTCCAGATATTTTTTCTATTGGAGATGTGGTACAAGTATCAGGTACAGTAAAAGGACGCGGTTTTGCAGGTGTAGTAAAACGTCATGGATTTCATGGGGGACCACGAACACATGGACAAAAACATTCTGAACGCGAAGCTGGTTCAATTGGTGGTTCTGGAGGACGTGCGGGAGGGCGTGTTGTAAAAGGTATACGCATGGCCGGAAGAATGGGTGGTAACCGTGTAACAACAAAGAATCTTAAAATACTTATTGTTAATACTGATACTGGTGAAATAATTGTTTCTGGTGCAGTACCAGGGGCACCTCAATCATTAGTGGAAATTGTTTCCTCATAATATTTATATGGCTACCATTACTACACAAAACAGCAAAAAAGTCAGCGCGCCGCGTACAAAAGTAAACACGGCAGAAAAAAAAGAAAATGCAATGTACGCACCTGTTTACAATATGTCCGGCAAAAAAGTCAGTACTATTTTGCTTCCTGAGATTCTATTTTCCGCACCGTGGAAATATGACCTTGTACATCAGGTTGTTATTGCAATGCAGGCAAACGCACGTAATATAATTGCACATACAAAATCACGTGGAGAAGTACGCGGTGGTGGTAAAAAACCATGGAAACAAAAAGGAACTGGGCGCGCACGGCATGGCTCAATTCGTTCTCCTATTTGGGTTGGTGGTGGTGTTACTCACGGTCCCAACGCAGAACGTTCATACACACAAAAGATAAATAAAAAAATGCGTCTCGCTGCATTTACTGCCATACTATCTCGTAAATTCAAAAATGGAGAGATTTTATTTGTTGATTCATTTTCCTTTGATACGCCGAAAACAAGTAAAGCAAAAGAAATAATACAAAATATTTCAAAAGGTGCTAATATTCCTGAAATTTCAACACGTCGTACCAATACTGCAATTATTGCACTTTCTAAAAAAGACATCACGGTTGAAAAGAGTTTTAGTAATTTCAGTAATATGTGTACAGAAGAAATACGTAATCTAAACCCTGTTACAATGCTTACTTATAGATATCTGATTATTGAGAATCCAAAACTCGCTTTTAAAACATTAACAACGCGTGTTATTCATACAAAGAATATCTAAATATAAATAATATGGCACTTTTTACTAAAAACAAAAAAGACAAAGTTACTGGAAAAAAAATAGCTGGGAAGTCAGCTGTTGTATCAACAAAGAAGAACGCAAGTAAAAGCACTTACACTCATATGCAAAAGGCACGTGCGGCAGTTGCGCTTACAGCACCATGGATGTCGGAAAAGGCACTTATAGGAACTGATTCAGGCGTATATGTTTTCGCTATCCCGCGTGGAGTAACGAAACAAGATGTTGCGCGTGCAGTAGAAGTAATATATAAAGTAACACCACGACGTGTATGCACTGCTAATTTACCTGGTAAGCGAGTCTCGCATCGTACACGTGCAGGTGTCGCTATTCGTTCACGACGTAGAAAAGCGTATGTATATTTAAATAAAGGAGATACAATACAGCTTGTGTAATATTACTATGAAAACATATAAACCAGTCACCAAAAGCCGTCGGCATATGTCAACACTGCAATACAGAAAAAATCTTTCTGGTGATGCTCCATTTAAAAGTCTTTTAGTCAGTAAAAAACGTCAAGCAGGTAGAAATGCGTTTGGTCGTATTACAACACGCCATCAAGGCGGTGGTCATAAACGGCAGTTACGTCAAATAGATTTTAAATATAATAAACACAATATACCAGCTAAGATTGAAACAATTGAATATGATCCATATCGTTCTGCAAATATAGCTCGTGTGCTATATACAGACGGTGTTCGTAAATATGTGCTTATGCCAAAAGACTCTGTTGTTGGGGATACATTTATTGTTTCTGAAAATGCTTCAATTAAACCCGGTAATCGTTTACCACTTAGTAAAATCTCAGTAGGAACATTTATATATAATATTGAATTACAAATTAATACAGGTGCACGATTAGTACGTTCAGCAGGTGTGTTTGCAAAGTTAATTGCACATGATGCTGGGTATGTACAGATAAAACTTCCTTCAGGAGAAGTACGACGTGTATTAGATAAGTGTTTTGCATCAATTGGGACAGTTGGTAATGAAGAGCATTTTCTTGTGAAAATAGGTAAGGCAGGGCGTTCACGTTGGATGGGTAAACGTCCAACTGTGCGTGGTTCTGCTATGAATCCGGTTGATCATCCATATGGAGGAGGTGAAGGTCGTCAAGGACGCGGTTTACGTCGCGCTAAAACTAAATGGGGCAAACCTTCAGGTAAGGGTCAAAAAACACGTACACCGAAGAAATACTCTAATATATATATTGTTTCTCATCGTAAGGTTTCAAAGAGGCGTAAATAATAATAATCTATATACATTGTATATAGATTATTATTAAATATAATTTATATTGTTGACTATTTAGGTTAAATACTGTATCTTTACAAGTATCTCGCTTCGCGGGGTTTTATTTTATATGGCACGATCACTAAAAAAAGGTCCTTATGTAGACGTAAAGCTTATGAGTAAAATAAGCGGTAAAAAGCCGTCTGATGTTTCTGTAATTAAAACATGGGCACGAGCAAGTCAAATCACACCTGAAATGATTGATTTTAAATTTGGTGTTCATAATGGTAAACAACATATAGAAGTCCTTATTACTGAAGATATGGTTGGTCATAGACTTGGTGAATTTTCACCAACGAAAAAGTTTGTACGGCATGGCGGTAAAATGCAAAAAGAACTTGAACAAAAACGTCAACAAATAGAGATTACTGCAGCAAAAGCGGCGAAAGAGTCTACTGTAACAAAATCAGAAAAAAAATAAACTATGAAGGCTTCTCTCGAAAAGTATAATCAATCTCCTCGTAAAGTTCGTCTTGTAACGAATTTAATAAAAGGTAAATTAGTAGTTGTTGCACTCAAACAACTTTCGTTTTTACCAAAACGAGCTGCAAAACCAATCGCTAAACTTATCAATTCTGCTATTGCGAATGCTGTACAGCAGGGAGGAAAAGAAGAAGAATTACGTGTTAAAGATATCATTGTTGATAGTGCTGGTATGCTTCGTCGTTATCGTGCGCGAGCATATGGACGTGGAGCAACTATTCGTCACCGTAAAAGTAGAATAAAAGTAACTCTTTCCGTAGATAACGTAAAAAAAGAATCCTGATAATTCTTTATGACACATATTACTCATCCATATGCACATCGACTTGGTATTATCCGTGATTGGAAAAACCGTTGGTTTGCAACTAACAAAAATCAATTTCGTGAGAATATAAAAATTGATGTCGCTATTCGTTCGTTTCTCACAAAACAACTTAGGGGTTCATATGTGGCGTATGTAGAGATTGAACGTACTGCGGCTGAATTACGTATAACAGTAAACACTTCTCGCCCAGGTCTTGTTATTGGTCGTTCAGGAGAACAAGCTACAAAACTTCGTGAGAATATTACTTCTCTTGTTTCTAAAATCGCCCCAGATCATAATAGAAAAATTAAATTTGATATTGTTGAAATTCGTCAACCGGAAAAGCATGCTGCAATTGTTTCATATATGGTTGCTGAAGGTCTCGAAAAGCGTATGCCATTCCGACGAATATTAAAACAAACAGCCGAAAGAGTTATGGCCACTCGTGATGTTGCCGGCGTACGTATCGCGATTTCAGGACGTTTAGGTGGTGCAGATATGTCACGAAAAGAAGAAATAAAAAAAGGTCGTATCCCATTACAAACATTTCGCGCTGATATTGATTTCTCACATGAACAAGCACATCTTCCGTATGGTGTAATTGGCGTGAAAGTATGGATATGTCGCGATGACACACAGACAAATACACGTAATAATATACTTAGTACCGTCAAAAACTCTTAATTCTTAGATAATATATGTTATTTCCCAAAAAAGTAAAACATAGAAAATGGCAGACAGGTCGTAAGAGTCCTGCTCAACTTGCACACCCAGATACACGTGGCGCTATAGTTTCATTTGGTAGTTATGGATTAAAAGCAATAACACCTGCACGCATTACAAGTAACCAAATTGAAGCCGCGAGAAAAATACTCTCGCGTGCTACGGGGAAAAGTGGTAAAGTGTGGATTCGTGTCTTTCCAGATAGACCAATTACACAGAAAGCTGCTGAGGTTGGAATGGGACACGGGAAAGGAGACCCTAAATTTTTTGTGTTTGAAGTTCATCCTGGACGTATATTGTTTGAAATAGATGGTATTGCTTCAGATATAATTGCTAAAGATGCACTTCGCCGCGCAGGTGCAAAACTGCCAATGAAAACTATTGCAGTAACACGGCAATAAAAAATATATGTCAAAAAGAATTATACACACGAATACATCAAATAGTGATCTTATGAAGCTTCTTTCTGAAAAAAGAGAAGAGTTACGTGTTGTTAGATTTACTGCTGCTGGCTCACGACCAAAAGACACTACTACTCAAGCAAAAATTCGTAAAGAGATTGCTCGTATTCTAACTGAATTTTCGTCTCGCACACAATTAAAGTAATATAAATACATCATCTATTACACATCGAATATGACTACTACACATACAACAATTAATAAAACCAAACCACAAACCTTTAGAGGTATTGTTGTGAAAACTTCTGTAAAAGATACTATTGTAGTTGTTGTATCACGATATGTTAAACATCCAAAATATAAAAAATATAGGACACGTATTAAAAAATATCTTGTACATGATCCTGGAAATACTGTACAAGTTGGCGAGACAGTTACTATCGTTGCTTCTCGTCCAATTTCAAAAATGAAAAGCTTTATGCTTGTAACTTCTAAAGTATGATTCAAACACACACAATTGTTAAGATTGCAGATAACTCAGGCGGAAAAATCGCTCGTGTGTTTACAATATTAGGTGGTCATCGCCATAGATATGCAAGGATAGGCGATTTAGTTGTTGTATCCATTCAGACAGCAGAGCCTCGAAAACAAGTAAAGAAAAAGGAAGTACTACGTGCAGTTATCGTACGTACCAAACAGCCCACACGTCGTAAAGACGGATCGTATGTAATTTTTGACGAAAATGCTGCAGTATTAGTTGAAAAGAATGGAAAAGATATGGTTCTAAAGGGAAATCGTGTGTTTGGACCTGTCCCTCGCGAATTGGTTGAACGTGGTTGGCAATCAATTGCTTCAGTCGCACCGGAAGTTATATAAAATATTATGGCTACAAAATTAAAAAAGAATGATACTGTGCAAGTAATTGCAGGAAAAGATAAAGGAAAAACTGGAACTATATTACGAGTATTTCCAAACGAAGAACGTATTGTAGTTGATGGTATTGCAATGATGAAGCGTCATATACGTGGTACAAAAGGTCAAACTGGAAGAATAGTAGAGCGTCCAGCAACAATTCATGTCTCAAATGTTATGATTATTGATCCGGACACTAAAAAACCGACACGTATTCGTATTCAAAGAAAAGAAGGCGTACGAACACGAATATCAGTAAAAACAGGTGCAATTCTTAAATAATAAAAGTAAGTGTATAAAAATAATAGATATAATATATGATGCTTTCCAAAGAAAAACAACAAACTGCTTTTGAAGCGCTATCCAAAACGTTTGGTTATACTACGTGTATGGAAGCGCCACGTATTAAAAAGATTATTGTATCAACAGGTACAGGTAAAAAAAGAGATTCAAAACAGACTGCTTTTATTGCAAATGCACTTTCACGTATTACAGGTCAACAGCCCGCACCACGTGCTGCAAAGCGGTCTGTTGCTTCATTTAAAGTTCGTGAGGGAGATCCGATTGGATTTATGGTTACATTACGTGGTCCGCATATGTATAATTTTCTTGATAAATTAATTCATATTGTCTTGCCAAGAAAGCGTGATTTCCACGGTGTTCCGATTACTGCAATTGATGATATGGGTAATATAACAATCGGAGTGCGCGAGCATATAATTTTTCCAGAAACAGCAAATGAAGATTTAAGAAATATATTTGGAATGGCAATTACCATTGTTACAACTGCAAAAACACGAAAAGAAGCAGAATTATTTCTTCGTCATATCGGATTTCCGTTGAACATTGACGCTGCAAAGAAATCTTGATATGATGGGTATATGACGCAGTCGCGTCTTTTTTATTATTCATATATGGCAAAAAAATCACAATTAGCAAGAAATGCAAAACGAATAGCACTCGTAGCGAAATTTGCTGCAAAACGTTCTGCACTTAAAGCTGCTGGTGATTGGGAAGGATTACAAAAATTACCAAAAAATTCTTCTCCTGTACGAATAAAAAATCGCTGTGCTATATCAGGTCGATCTCATGGATATCTACGTGCATTTGGACTTTCACGAATAACTTTTAGAGAGCTTGCCCGTGAGGGTGAAATTCCAGGTGTGAAGAAAGCATCATGGTAAGTGACCGTGTCGGTGATTTTATCATCCGCTTAAAAAATGCGGCGGCGATACATCGCGAAGAAGTTACATTGCCGTATAGTATATATCTTGAAACTATCGCAAAAAAACTTCGTGAACTCGGTTTTCTCACTGCAGTAGAGAAAAATAAATTAACACTTCACGTTACACTTGCATATGCGTCTGACAAAACTCCGAGATTAACAGGTGTACGTCGTGTCTCTAAACCTGGGAGACGAGTGTACATATCACATCATGATGCTCATACTGTTAAAAATGGTATGGGTGTCCGTATCATTTCAACACCAAAAGGTATTATTTCTGATACACAGGCTCGTGAGAAACATCTTGGTGGGGAGTCACTTTTTGAGATATGGTAAATATAATATAATTGTATGTCACGTTTCGCAAAAAAACCAATTTCAATTCCTTCAAATGTTGAAGTTTCTGCGGATAAACAAACACTTTCAGTTAAAGGTCCGCTTGGCACATTAACACGTCCTATACATTCAAGCATTACAATAACTGTCGGTTCTGATGGAGTGTCTATTATCGCAAATAATAATAGTAAGCTCTCAAATGCACTTACAGGTACTTTTGCCGCACATGTTAAAAATATGATTACAGGTGTTGTTACTCCTTTCAAAAGAGCACTTATACTTGAAGGTATTGGATATAAAGTTGAACTTAAAGATAAAAAATTAATATTTGCTGTTGGATTTTCACACTTAGTTTCACTTGCGATTCCAGAAAATGTTAATGTAACCATTGAGAAAAATACAATTCGTGCTGAGAGTATAGATTTAGAGAAGGTAGGACAGTTTGCAGCTTCCGCTCGTGCGATTAAACCACCAGAGCCATATCTCGGAAAAGGGATTCGGTATGAAAACGAAGTTGTACGTAGAAAACAAGGCAAGAGGTCTGTATAATATTGATGATATATAATAAAAAACTATGAGTATTACAGCAACAAATAAGATTCTTCATAATAGACGCCATGCGCGAGTTCGTTCGCGTGTTTCTGGCACACAAAAACGTCCGCGTCTTTCAGTATATGCTTCAAACAGATTTGTTTCGGCACAAATAATAGATGATACAACAGGTAATACAATTGCTTCAGCACATGGACGAGAGTTTGGTGGGTCGAAATTATCGCAAGCTACTAATGTTGGTGGTGCAATTGCTGAGCGCGCAAAAAAAGCAGGAGTAACCACGATTGTGTTTGATCGTGGTGGATATACATACGCCGCACGAGTGAAAGCACTCGCAACTGCTGCGCGCACGGGCGGACTCGTTTTTTAAATATATAATTATGACTACCACAACTGAAACTACTAAAGTAGAAGAAAAAAATACTGATGTTACTGTGAATAAAACCCCTCGTTTTCAACCTGTACGTAGATCGCGTACAAATCGTAAAGAACGACCTCGTTCAGAATTTGATCAAGTTACAATTGATGTGCGTCGTGTTGCACGTGTTGTTGCTGGTGGTAGAAGATTTAGCTTTAGCGTTACTCTTGTTATCGGTGATCATAAAGGACGTGTTGGAGTCGGTGTCGGTAAAGGAGCTGATACAGCACTTGCAATTGAAAAAGCTACACGTAATGCACGACGTAATTTAATACAAATACAACGAACCAAATCAGATTCTATTCAACGCAGAATATCAGCAAAATATTCAGCATCAAATATCATTATTATTCCTTCTGCCGGTCGCGGTATGGTTACAGGTAGTGCAATGCGTGTTGTGCTTGAACTCGCTGGGATAACTGATGTGATTGGAAAGATTTTGTCACGTTCAAAGAATAAACTTACTATTGCACGTGCAACAATAAAAGCACTTAAATCATTAAAAACATCAGGTACTTTTGCAACAACATTAAAAACATCTGATACAGATAATATGGAAAATAGCCATAATGCGGAACTGGTGGTATTGTAAAAAAATATTTTATTTCTATGCAACTTAACGATATTATTTCAACAAAACGAACATCTACTACACAAAGAGTTGGGCGTGGTGGTACTCGTGGTAAAACAAGTGGACGTGGTACAAAAGGTCAGAAATCTCGTGCTGGTCATAAAATTCGCCCTGAGATACGTGACCGTATAAAGAAGATTCCAAAACGACGTGGATATGGGAAAAATAGGAGTCGTACAATTCGTACTAATCGTACTACAAGTACCCCTGTCTCTCTTTCTATGATTGAAGAATATTTTAATATTGGAGAAACTATTTCTCCATACACACTTTTGAAAAGAAAGGTTATTCGTTCTAGTCGTGGTGGTGTTAAAATTCTCGCCACTGGTACTCTAACAAAAAAAATAACAGTTATCGGATGTGCTGCTTCTGCAAAGGCAAAAGAGTCTATTGAGGCGGCTGGAGGAACAATTTCAAATGTCTAATTTTTTAAAAAAAGGGAAACTTATTTTTGCCGACAAAGAAATTCGGACGAGAATACTTATAGTTATTGCAGCGTTTGCTATTTTTCGTTTACTTGCTGCTATTCCAGTACCTGGAGTAAATTATGTTCGTTTGCAAGAGTTTTTTGCGAATAATCAATTTCTCGGTCTTCTTAATATGTTCTCTGGTGGTGGATTAGCAAACTTGTCTATCGTTATGCTTGGTGTTGCACCATATATTAATGCATCAATTATTATGCAGGTGGCAACTATTGTGTTTCCGCAAGTAAAAGAAGCATATTTTGAAGAAGGAGAAGCTGGGCGTGCGCGTTTTATTCAATGGTCTCGTATTCTTACAATTCCATTAGCATTTTTACAAAGTATTGGGTTTCTTTTCCTATTGCAACACCAAGGTATTTTGCCACATTTAACAACACTTTCTTTTATTGCGAATGTTTCGTTAATTGCAGGCGGTTCCATTTTGCTTACTTGGGTAGGTGAATTGGTAACTGAATTCGGAATTGGAAACGGTGTCTCCCTTATAATTTTTGGTGGTATTGTTGCTGGTGTACCGGCAGCAATGTCGAGAGCTCTTTTTACGGCCACTACTGCAAATATACCGAGTTATATTGGTTTTACTGTGCTTGCTCTGGCAATGATTTATGCAGTAGTAGTCGTTTCTGACGCGGAACGACCAATTCCAATTGCGTATGCCCGTGCTGTTCGTGGCACTGCACTCTCACAAGGTGCGGCAACATATTTACCTATTCGTATGCTTCAAGCTGGAGTTATTCCTATTATTTTTGCACTTTCGTTGCTTTTATTACCACAGATGCTTCTTTCTGCAGTTACGGCGATAGGTATCCCAGGCGCAGCTACATTTTCTCTTTGGTATACAGCATTTATGTCAAACCCATGGGAATATGGCACACTATACTTCTTGTTAGTCATCCTATTTACATATTTTTATACAGCGATTACATTTGATCCAAACCGTATCTCTGACGATTTACAAAAAAGTGGTGCATTTGTGCCCGGAGTTCGTCCTGGGCGTGAGACAAAAAAATATATCAACAGTGTAGTTAATCGTGTTACTCTTCCGGGTGCCGTTTTTCTCGGTCTTATGGCAGTAGCGCCATCTATTGTACAAGGCGCTACAGGTATTTCTACGCTTTTGGTTGGTGGTACTGCACTTCTTATTGTGGTGCAGGTGGTACTTGATCTTGTGTTAAAAGTTGACGCACAGATTTCTTTACGAGAGTATTAGTAAAAATGAAAAACGTATAAATTATACGCTTTTATACAAAAGCATATAGAGTTGCAAAGTATAATATTATCACATACACTTAGATATACATTACTTCATTTTATATGGAAAAAACTCAAACAATATTTTTTCTTGGAAAACCTGGATCTGGAAAAGGAACACAAGCAAAACGTTTGTCTAAAAGCACTAAATGGCCAGTTATTTCCGCAGGTGCACAGTTTCGTCTAATTGCAAAAGAAGACACACCTGTTGGTAGAAAAATTAAAAGCGAGGTTTCAGCTGGACTTCTCGCACCAAATTGGTTTGCAATGTATTTATATCAAAAAGCACTTTTCTCATTACCTGAAAATGATAGTGTTATATTTGACGGGTTCAACCGTAAACCAGATGAGTCACGTTTAGTAATTGATTCTCTCAATTGGCTTAACCGTCCATTTGTTGTTATCAATCTTATTATTTCAGATACAGTTGTACATGAACGAATTGCGACTCGCAGTAAAACTCAACATCGTAGCGATGATAACAGTATTAAGACACGATTGAAAGAATATCATACGTATACTGAACAAGCTCTTGAATTATTCCGCGCTGCTGGTGAAATTGTTGATATTAATGGTGAACGTGATGAAAATACAATTGCGCTTAATATTGTACAGACACTTCATATTTCTGTATGATTATACAGACACAAGATGAACGCGCGCGTCTAATTGAAGGCGGAGCACGTTTGGGATTAATACTTGAAAAATTAGTGACAAAAATACTACCAGGTACATTATTTGAACATATTAATGATGATGCTGAAGAACTGATACGTAATGGTGGTGATAAGCCAGCATTTTTAGGATATACACCGTCTGGAATGAACCGTGCATTTCCAGCAACACTTTGTGTGTCTGTAAACGACGAAGCTGTACATGGAATACCAAACGAATCGCATCGTATTTTTCAAAAAGGTGATTTAGTTAGTCTTGATCTTGGGCTTATACATAAAGGTATTGTTGTCGATTCGGCCATTACTGTTTATGTAGGAGAACCTGATAAAATAACACGTGCTCTTATGGAATATACGGCATGTGCACTTGAGGCTGGCATTGCCGCCGCACAACCGAATGCGCATGTTGGTGATATTTCACACGCAATAGAGACATCTCTTAATGGTAGTAATTTTTCTATTGTAACTATGCTTGGTGGACATGGAGTTGGAGCGAAAGTACATGAAGAACCATTTATTGCAAATTCCGGTCGTGCTGGCAGTGGTGAAAAGCTTGTTTCAGGTATGGTTATTGCACTTGAACCGATTGTAAGTGAAAAAAAACCAAGCGTGATTTTAGATAAAAATGGATATACTTATCGTACAAAAGATAGTTCTCGCGTGGCTCATTTTGAACATACTATTCTCATAGAACATAACGGTCCTGTTGTGATAACACGACGTCCATCAGAAAAATATGGACTGTAAATTAAGAACGGTTATACTGTAAAACATTAATAACATATATTTTTTTCAATATATTTTAAACATTTTATTTTTATGCAAAATCATATAGATAAAGAACATACACTTGTTATCATTAAGCCGGACGGTATTCAGCGTGGATTGATTGGTGAGATTATCAAACGATACGAGAGAGTTGGTTTAAAGCTTGTTGCAATAAAGATGGTTGTTGTTTCTCCAGATCATATAGAAAAACACTATACTATTGACCCGAACTGGCGTCGTATCACAGGTGAGAAAGCAATTAAAAGCTATAAAGAGAAAGGACTTATTCCTCCTTCCGAAGACCCATTTAAGATTACAGAAAAAATACTCGAATGTTTAAAAGGGTATATGACATCTGGGCCAGTTGTTTGTATGGTATGGCAGGGTGCTCATGCTGTACGTATTGTGCGGAAAATTACTGGTGGTACTGAGCCACTTACATCCGATGTAGGTACAATCCGCGGAGATTATGTGCTTGATTCTTATCAAATAGCGGATTTGGATTCGCGAGCAGTAAGAAATCTTATTCACGCATCTGGATCTATTGAAGAGGCGAATATGGAAATTAAGCATTGGTTTTCATCGAAAGAGATAATTGATTATAGGTTGATACAAGATGATATTTTATATAAACCGACATTAGACGATTTATTGCCATAATCAGAATTAACAATTATTTGTATATTATTGTATTCAATATTGAAAAAGATGACTTGTTTATATCGGCGCGGTATAATTATAGATGGAGCCGCTCTTGATATGCAACCTACATATCTCTCGGGAGTCTTATATCCTGTATTCTAAGAAATACGTTCTCGTGTTTCATTGAATGCAATGCGGACACCCACCTTTTTCAAAGAGGTTGTAAAGAAAGAAAGCGGCTCCGTATATGCCGGCGCTCCGCGCCGGCATATACGATATATAGAAACATCTATTCAACTATAATTAATCATATAATATGCATACACAATATTTAGTTGGAGTTGATGAAGCTGGAAGAGGTCCGCTCGCTGGACCTGTAAGTGTAGCGGCTGTCGCTATTCCGTTTGATAGTGATTATATGAAATTATTTGTTGGCGTAGATGATTCAAAAAAACTTTCTGCTATACGTCGTGAACATTTTTTTAGTATTCTTTCTACAACCGCACGGAAAAATGATGTACGATTTTCTGTATCTTTTTCAAGTGCCGCTTTTATAGATTCAAATGGTATTACAAGTGCGATACAGAATGCATTAGACCGTGCTTTGCGGCATGTTGTTCTCGAACCGAAATATACACAAATACTTCTTGATGGTTCATTACATGCTCCAAGTGAATATGAACAACAGAAAACGATTATAGGTGGAGATGCAAGCGTACCGATTATTTCACTCTCGTCTATTGCTGCAAAAGTAGTGCGCGATCATCATATTATTAAACTTGCAAAAGAATACCCATATTATGCATTTGAAAAAAATAAAGGATATGGTACTCGCGTACATATGGAAGCACTTTTACGTTATGGACCATCAACAATACATAGGCGAACATTTTTACGAAAAATGCCGATAGATTTTATACAGAAATATGGAATTTTATGATTCTGTTTTTTTTAGACACTCTTGGTAAATGATAAATTTATTTAAAAACTTAATATTTTATATAAATATTTAAATTAATCTATCTGTAACTTATTATTATTTTTATTTCAAGAAATATAAAAATAACGCCATCCGTACATAAAGCCCGTTTTTTGCTTGTCTAAAATAAGCAACTTTAGCATCTGTTTCTTCAATGTTTTCTGAAAGATCTATTTCACTAACATGTGGCAATGGGTGTAGTAATCTGGCACTATTCTTTAACAAAGCTAAGTTTTCTTCAGTAATTTTGTACATTTCTTTTGCCTTATTGTATTCACCATTAGACATTCTTTCCTTTTGAATTCGTGTCATATACACAACATCAGCTTTCGGTAAGTATTTATCCAAGTCAATTTGCTCATCGAATTGGATACTGTGTTTTTTCAAGTAATCTTTTATATCATCTTTAATTGAAAGATGTTTAGGAGAAATAAATATAATTTTTATATTTTTGAATTTTCCTAATAAATAACAAAGAGACCTAACCGTTCGTCCATATTTTAAATCTCCTACCATTAGAATTGTAAGATTATCCAACCTACCGATTTCTTTCCATATAGTATATAAATCTAAAAGCGCTTGAGTTGGGTGCTGTCCAGAACCATCACCAGCATTAATCACAGGCACGGAACTTACAGAAGCTGCTATCTTAGACGAACCTTCTTTAAAATGTCTTAATACAATAATATCTGCGTAAGATGAAATGATTTTTATAGTATCTTGCAATGATTCTCCTTTTGAAACAGATGAGAATTCTCTTGCGTTTTCAGTACCGATAACATTACCGCCCAGTCTTAACATTGCTGATTCAAAACTAAGACGAGTTCTTGTACTTGGTTCATAAAAAATCGCAGCTAAAATTTTTCCATCAAGCGTATCTTTTATTGAAATTTTTAATTCATCAGCCTTTTTAAAAATAGAAAAAATCGTTTCTGTATCTAACTGTTGTGATTCTGTTAAATGATTGATTTTCATAATAAAAATATTTTAGATACTATTATTTATAACTAATATAAAGATTAACATTTTTATAAAAATGTCTTAAGTTTTATATCCACAAATACTCTTGATAAACATATAACAAGAACTATTAAAACAAATATATACATTTTAAAGACAATTAATGTATATATTGACAATATACTGGTTATGTCTTATCATCTTATGAGACTATATAAAAAAATAGTAACATACTTAGTACGTATGATATATGCCTGTAAAGCGATATATGAACGTAAATGGACATTTATGACTCTTTCTGGTTGTCGTATTTCTTGTTATATGCGTATCGCTTACGTTTGCTGGATTTACCGGATATGCACAGAAAGGTATCACACAGTACAAATATCGTCCAGATTGTGGCACTGACTGTAATATTTATATCAGAAATTATTCAGAGATCACATACTGAATATCCTGTAAAAATTACTATTCCATCAATTAAAATGTCAGTTTCCATTAAAAATCTAAGTACTACAAATGTAAAGATTATGGATGAGGCGTTATTATCTGGAGTTGTACGATATCCTCACTCAGCATTACTTGGTTAACAAGGAAATATTATTTTATTTGATCATTCAAGTTATTTGCCTGTTGTATTTAATCAAGCATATAAAACGTTTGATGGTATTCAAAATCTTCATAAAGATGCACTCGTACTCGCATATTCATCTACTACTGTGTATGAATATGCGGTGGATTCTGTGGAGAAAAAAATATAACTACCGGTTATATTGCTCTTTTAGTATCTGGAAAAATGCTGACGCTTGCCACGTGTAATGTGTTTGGTAAAAAAAGTGATCGGTTTATAGTGACGGCACATTTTGTGAAAAGTTATCTGATTGGGAAATAATTCCTAATTGGATAACTCTCCGCAATTGAGGTGGAGGGAGTTATTTGAGATTAAAAAAATAGGAGGTAATGATGCGTATATTTTCTCAACAAGTGAAAGATGATCTTGGAATAATTTGGAGTTTGTACAAATTGTACAAAGTAGAAATTATAATGAAGATACTTATATTTTTAATTATAAGTATTCTTATTGTAATGTTTTTGATGATTATGAAACCCAGTGTACACGCAACTGGATTTCAATGGCGCCATTTCGGTGCTGCGCCATTTGCAAAAACGGGTACGGTTGCAATACAAAAGCGCCACTTGGCGTTCCAGTTCCTGCCGCTGGGCATTCAGCCTGGTGTGGCAACATTGATTTTTGTCGCGACCAATAAGCCGGGGGCGCACGTCTTGGTGCGATTACTGATATAGTCGTCTATATAAGATATTCTTTTATTGGTTTAGAAATTTAATTGGGTTTGTAGTTTAGCAACGCGCTTGCTACAGACCCTTTTTTATACAACAGTCAAAAAATGAAACAAATAATATCAATATATATGCAAAAAAATCTGATTTTTATCTGTATCGTTGTAATTGGCATCACACTTTTATTTGGCGCTATAATTGCATTTGCCACTGGAGCTAATATCCCAACATATGTACATGCACAAGTAGCTTCACCATGTTGTACACTTTCACCACCACCATCATCTCTACCACTTCCTTTACCTACACCGCTGCCGACTTATTTTATCTCAACGAGTCTACCACCAGTGACAATATGCACACTTTCTGCTTCTCCAGCAAGTACGGTAAATGGAGCATTATATGAACTCTCATTGATAACTTCCGATGCTATATCTTTCAGTGTTGATAACGGAATAGGAACACAATCATCAATATCAAATGGTTCTGTTTTTATTTCTCCAATAGATACAACTACATATAAAGGTACAGTAACTATAAACGGAGGTACTGCCGTATGTAAGACAACAGTAACAATCAATCATAGTGGCGGTAGTAGCGGTAGTTCATCATATCTACTTACAATTATGCCTAAGACCATTTCATCAGGAGGAAAAGCAACACTTTCATGGGGAGGAAATGCTATTTCAGATGTATTTATTAATAACGGAATTGGCACAATAACAAGTATCACTGGTTCAACTGATATATCACCAACAATTGGTACACATAATTATATTGGTACTTTCACTATGTTTAGTGGTCAAAAGCTAACTTGCTCATCAACACTTACAGTAAATAGTGGAGGAGGTACACAACCACCAATTGTAACTCTTACAATTCTACACAAACCTACGATTTTGCATCCTCTTGCATTGGTATATTTATCACAAATTCCATATACCGGACTTGATTTTGGTACAATTGGCACAATCATCTATTGGTTAATACTTACTGTGTTTAGCGTTGTAATAGCATATATACTTCTTTTTATTGCCATACCATTTTTAAAACATAAAGAACAAACGTTTGGCACTTATATGAATGCACTTCTTAATGTTCCATCAACACAACAGTATTCATCTACACAAGAAAAATTATCAGAATCATCACATATACAATCTATGAAAGAAAATATTAATTCTTCAACAGCACAAAAACAATATTCATCGTATAATGGTTTTAAATCATTTTCGCAATCAGATACACTTTCCGTAAAAGACATAGTACAAGGTCTTTCTCATGAAAAACAAAATAATATAGATACCACAACAGCATCACAACAAGTACCACAAGTACCACAAGTACCGATACCAATATCGGGTATAATATCAAGACAGACTATGATTCATTCAAAAGAAAAACAACAGGACACACCATCTGTAATAGCACCTACTGTAGACGAAACGAAACAGTTGGCAAAGGATGAAACATTACCAATAAATTCAGCTTTCACACGAGGATTTCTTTCATCATTATTAGAAGGAGACCGCGCAGCAGTATTTGCCGCTCTTCGGCAAGTATCACGAGGAGGAGGAAGTGTTTCTGTTTTTCTTTCAGATGTAACCTGTATGCTTGATGATGCGTATCGTGCACGTATTGATGGAACAGATTGTGATGAAGATATCGTTCGTTTGGTAGCAAAATATCAAACACCTGTACTTGAGGGATTGATTTCTGCACTCGCAACAGCAATTGATTCAAGTTATTCTTCAGATATTACAGCAGCTAAAATTGCTATTGTTCATGCACTCGCGTGTATTGGTGCATAGTACTCATAATAGAATATTTATATAAACTAAATTACATTATGACAATTAGATTAGTCGTTATGTAGTTTATTATACTTTTCAAACTATGTTCGTTCTTTAATTTCTTCAACAATACGCTCAATAAAAGCATTAGTTGTTATTGCACCAATTGTATTATTATCACGACTTTCTACTGAAACAGTATTACTATTTACTTCTTTTTCACCGACAACAAGTAAATATGGAATTTTTTCTGTTTTTGCACGGCGTATCTTTTTACCAAGAGATTCATCTGCAGAGTCTATTTCAACACGTATATCTGCATTAGAGAGTTCTGTATATACTTTTTGAGCGTAGGATATATATTTTTCTGAGATTGGTAATATTCGTACTTGTACAGGTGACATCCATACTGGGAATATACCAGCATAATGTTCAATAAGCATACCCATAAACCTGTCAGGAGATCCAATAAGTGCACGATGAATCATAACTGGTGTTTTTTCTGTTCCATCACTATCAACATAGGTTAATTTAAAACGATTTGGCATATTAAAATCAAGCTGAACCGTTGAGATCTGCCATTCACGACCAATTGCATCAATTGCCATGATATCAATCTTAGGTCCATAAAAAGCAGCTTCACCTGTAGCTTCTTTATAATGTATTTTTTTCTTATCAAGAAGAGTATGCATTATAGCTTCTGAATTGTTCCATACTTTATCATCCCCGATATATTTTTGTTTCTGCATTGGATTATGAAGTGACAAACGCATCCAATATTCAATTTTGTAAACACGAAGCATTTCTTGTATTGCCGTAAGAATATGATCAATTTCTTCTTCTACCTGATCTTCACGACAGAATATATGACCATCGTCCTGTGAAAAAGCACGAAGGCGAGTTAATCCTGAAAGTTCACCTGGTCGTTCATCACGATATAATGTTGCAAAATCTGCAAATCTAATCGGTAAATCACGATAACTGTGTGGCATAGCGGCATAAATTTGTGTATGTTGAGGACAGTTCATAGGCTTTAGAAACATCTCATCATCAACATACTGACTTTTTACAGTGAGCATATCCTTTTTATATTTATCGTAATGACCTGATATCTTAAATAATTCACCTTTATTTATATTTGGTGTATGCACTTCACCAAACCCAAGTCGTGTGTTCATTTCTCGTGAAAAACGAATAATTTCAGAACGGATAATATTTCCTTTTGGAGTAAATAATGGCATACCAACACCAACTAAATCAGAAAAAACAAAAAGTCCTTGCTTCTTTCCAATTTTTCTATGGTCGCGCTTCTTTGCTTCTTCATACGACATATAATATGCGTCAAGATCTTTCTTCGTGTTAAACGCAAGACCATATATACGTGTTAACATAGGTTTTTTTTCATTACCTCGCCAATATGCACCGGCTATATGATCAAGAGCAAAAGAATCAGGAATAATTTCTTTTGCTGGATTCTTGGAATGTTCTCCGCGGCATAAGTCAGTAAAATCACTGGCAGTATAGAAAGTGATTTTTTCATCTTTATTGATTATTTCATTAATAAGCTCTAATTTGAACGGGTTATCTTTAAAATAATCAAGTGCATCTTTTTTTGATTTTTCGGTAAATGTCATTTCTGTCCATGTGGAAAGTAATTTGCGCATCATATCTTCAATAGTAGATAAGTCGGATTTACCAGGTGTATCACCATCTGAGAAATCAAAATCATAATAAAAACCATTATCAATTGGAGGACCAAGAGTTGGTCTTGCATACGGGTATAACTTAAGAACAGCTGCTGCGAGTAGATGTGCAAGAGTATGCCGTTTAGCCTTAATAGTATTCATATTAGATGAGTATACCACCAAATAATAGAGTGTGTAGTACAACCACCCGCTTTATTTTTTCGGTTCCTCCATTCTTTTTATACCGTCTATATTGAGTGACACTTCACCATTTCTATTTGATACATTTCCTTTTACCAGCAAACATATTCCTGGTTGCACATCATTACTATATTCTTTAAGAAGTTTTGGGAATAATACGGCTTCTATAGACCCTGTTTTATCTTCAAAACGTGCAAACGCCATCTTTTCTCCTTTTTTTGTGAGTATAGTACGTATTTCGTTTACTAATACTGGAATAATAATTGGCATACCTGGCTGTGGATTAGTACATATATCATTAATTGTAATCTTAGATTTCGCAACAATAGTAGCGTGGGCATCAAGTGGATATCCAGATACATAGATGCCGAGCAATTCTTTTTCCCATCTTAATTTCTCGGAAAATGAAATGTTTATCGCCGGTTGTGTCATTGTTAGTGTAGGGGCCAGTGTTTGTGCGCTAAATAATGCGTTTTGTGGCATTTTTTTTGTTGATTCTCTGTGAAAAGTCAGAAGGGTTTCCATATTTGCAAGAAGAAGTCCGCGATCGCCAAATGAATCAAGAGCACCTGATTTTATAAGTGCTTCCATAGATTTCCGTGTTAAGCTTTTTTCTTCAATACGTGAGAGAAAATCTATAAGTGATTTGTATGAACCATGAGCCGTTCGTTCAGCTAATATAGCCTCACTGATTCCATCACCGAAATTTTTAATAGATGAAAGCCCGAAGCGTATTGCTTTGTCGTGGGTGATTACGGATATATCAGATGGTGCATCTACTACTGTGAAGATAGTATCACTTTCATTTATGTCAGGCGGTAGGACAGAAATACCAAGACGTGTACATTCAGCAACAAATATAGCTACTTTTTCAACATCACCTGCGTCAGCTGTAAGTAGGGCAGTCATATATTCAACTGTATAGTTTGCTTTTAGATATGCTGTTTGATAAGCAACACGTCCATAACTTGCAGCATGTGCTTTATTGAATCCATATGCTTGAAATGGTTCAAATAGTTTCCATAATTTGTTAGCAAAATCTTCCGTTTGCCCATTTGTAACGATACCTTTGGTAAATTTTTCTTTCTGTGCAGCCATTTCTTTTGGTTTCTTTTTCCCAATTGCTTTTCGGAATTTATCAACCTCACCCCATGTATATCCAGCTAAATATACAGCAGAATATAATAAATCATCCTGGTATACCAAAAGTCCATATGATTCTTTTAAATATATTTCCATCCTTGGGTCCAAATATTTTATGAGGTTTGGGTTATTTTTACGTTCAATATACGCTGGTATAACTTCCATTGGTCCGGGGCGGTAAAGTGCAACCATTGCATTGATATCGTGAATAGTTGTCGGTTTAAGATCTTTGAGCCAGTGTGTAATACCTGAACCGCTGAGCTGAAAGACTCCCTCGGTCTCACCACGCGCTAACATTTCAAATGTTTTTTTGTCATCTATAGGAATCTTTTCTATATCAATTGTAGTAGTTGTATCTTTATTTATGTGTTTAACAGTATCTGCAAGTATAGACAAATTTTTTATACCAAGAAAATCAAATTTTAATAATCCAATGCCACCATATTCATCAATGATAGAGTACATATCATATTGAGTGATTAATTTTCCACCTTTTGGATCTAGTTGCATAGGAGTCCATTCAATAAGTGGAGTTGGTGCAATTACTACACCTGCTGCATGCACACCGACATGACGGACACATCCCTCAATTCGTTTAGCAATATTAATTATATAATGCACATCTTCATCATTATCGTAATTTTCTTTCAGCTCTGGCTCAAGCTCAAGTGCATGATTTATAGTCATTGGAAAACCTTGTGAACCAAGCGGAATAAGTTTCGCAATACGATCCCCAACACTATATGGATGTCCGAGTGCTCTTGCCACGTCACGTACTGCCGCACGTGCCATCATAGTTCCAAATGTACCGATTTGAGTTACTTTGTCTTTGCCATAGTGTTTTTTTGCATATTCAATCATTTCATCACGGCGATTATCGGCGATATCCATATCAATATCTGGTGCTTTTGGTCGTTCAGGATTGAGAAATCGCTCAAACGGCAATTTATAAAAGATAGGATCAATATTTGATATACCTATTAGATAACTGACTAATGATCCCGCAGCTGAACCACGTGTAGTAGTGAGAATGTCTGATCTTTTTGCAAATAACAGGAGATCTGCAACAGCAAGAAAATAAGGTGCAAAACCTTTTTTATTGATAATTGATAACTCGTATTCAATACGATCTATAATCTCTTTCGTTTGTGAAAGATTTCTGGTAACAATACCTGCATACGTTTTTGCTTTCAATTCTTGAACATGATCTTTATACTGTGGATCTACTGGGACATCAGGAAAGATCCATGAACCTAAATCAAGTGATACATTACATCTATTTGCAATATCACCAGAACGGAAAACTGTGTCTGGAATTTCTTTAAAATATTTAAGCATTTGTTTTTCATTAGTAAATGAAAAGTCTTCGTCCTCATGATATCCATGTTCCCCATGTTGTATACGTCGCATAATTTCTGTCGGTTCTCTATCATCTGGAGAAATATAATACACATCATGTTGTGCTATTACTGGAACACCGCTTTGTTGCGAGAGCGCAACAATTTGTTTCATTACATTACTGTGACCTTTAACTTTTGGATGATGTGATATTTCAAGGAATACATTATCATGACCGAAAATATTTTTATATTCATCAAGCGCTGCCGCCGCTCCATCATTATCATTTGTTCTGATGAGTTGTGCTACATTTCCTGCAAAAGAAGGTATAAGAGCAATAAGTCCATCTTTTTTTTCATTGAGTAATTCACGATCAATACGAGAGCGTTCAAAAAAACCTTCAAGATACGATTTAGTAACTAATGAAAGTAGATTTTTATATCCGATATTATTTTCTGCAAGGAGAACAATGCGTGATCGTTTTGTGTCAACTAATGGATCTTTTTGAAAGCGAGAGCGTGGCGCAACGTATAAATCTACACCAATAATCGGCTTAATTCCTTTTTTTGTCGCATACTTATAAAATTCAATCGCACCATGCATATTTTCTGCATCTGTAAGAGCGATTGCACCCATTTCTTGTTCGCGTGCTGCCTGCACAAGCTCTGGTATTTTCGGAAGCGCTTGTAAAAAAGAAAAGTGGCTATGAGTGTGTAAATGGATAAATCTACTTGCCATATATACAGCATACCAAATTATTTGATCCTTTAGTTTTAATAAGTAAATATAAGGCGCAAAACCTCATTAATACAACATCTATTTTTGAATTTATACTAAAAAAGTTACCGTATTTATTTGTAATGTTATAATTATAAACGGTATTACAATATCAAATTAAGAAATACCATTATTAATTTTAGCAGGTAATTTACAAGAGATATCAAGAGATATTTTTTTGTAAGTTACTTATTACGTAAACATATAATATTTATGCATTTTCATTTAGGACTTAAACATAAACTTATGCGACGGGAAAGTGGGATCACAATTGAAGGGAATCACAGCTATATCGCATTCCTTGATAAATTAACATTATTTGCCGGTATTGCAGGACCATTTACAGTCATACCGCAAATTTATAAAATATTCAGCACACATGATGCATCTGGAGTATCTGCTACCGCATGGGCCCTTTTATTTATTGTTACACTTCCATGGATTTTTTATGGAATCGCTCATAAAGACAAAGCAATTATTTATAGTTTTATATTATGGGAATTTGCGAATGTTCTTGTTTTTGTAGGTGCACTTCTATATTCGTAATGGCACTTCGTATAACTTTTCATGGTGGTGCAAATACTGTAACTGGATCAAACTTTCTGATTGAAAGTAATGAAAAAGGTAGGGTACTAGTTGATTGTGGTATTGAACAAGGAAGAGATTTTTCAGTTGATGCTGTGTATGGAAATTTTCCGTATGATCCATCTACTATTAATGCATTAGTAATTACTCATGCACATCTTGACCATATTGGTCGTGCACCAAAGCTTATTAAAGATGGTTTTCGCGGCAAGATATATATGACGCCTGCAACACGTGATTTAGCCACATTTATATTAAACGATAGCGTGAATATTCTTGCAGAGGAGGCGCGATATAAACATTTACCCATTTTATATGATGAAAAAGATGTAGAAAAATTTCTTTCACAAATTCATACATTGCAATACCATGAGGAACATTTAATTGCCGCAGGTATTTCTATATACTTGCGCGATACAGGGCATATTTTAGGTTCTGCTAGCGTACGTTTAACAAGTTCTTCCGGAGAGACTGCAGTATTCACTGGTGATATTGGTAATTCTCCATCTCCATTATTACGTGATTGGGAACCTGTGTCTGATGCAGACGCACTTGTTATGGAAAGTGTATATGGCGATCGGCTTCATCCGGACCATACAGAGCGTGTGTCACGTTTATGTGGCACACTAAAGCGAGCGATAGATAAAGGTGGCACAATACTCATTCCGGCATTTTCAATGGAACGTACACAGCTGATGCTATACGAGATATCAAACTTTATAGACGCGAAAGAGATTCCAGATATTCCAGTGTTTCTTGACTCTCCACTTGCTATTCATATAACAGATGTTTATCGCAAATGGGGACCTGAATATTTTAAATCGGCAATACAAAATGAAATAAAACGTGAAGGTGATATTTTCAACTTTCCGTTTCTTAAGAAAACTCTTTCAAGAATGGAATCAAATCGTATTAAAAAAGTACATGGACCTAAAATAATAATGGCTGGCGCAGGTATGAGCCATGGAGGACGTATAGGTTCACATGAAGCACAATACTTACCTGACAAAAACACAACACTCATAATTGTCGGATATCAAGCCCCAGGATCACCCGGTAGACTAATGCAAGATGGTGCACCGAAAGTTCGTATTGCAGGGCATGAAGTACGCATACGCGGGAAAGTTGAAATTTTAGAAGGATGGTCTGGGCATGCAGATAGAGATGAGCTGCTTTCATTCGCAAAAAATGCACTTCCAAGAGCAAAAACTATTTTTGTCGCGCTTGGAGAACCATCTGCTGAACGATTTCTTGCACAACGCATTAATGATTTTCTTGGTGGACATGCGGTTATTTCGCAGCCACATAATACATGGGAAGTTACAAAAAATACAGTTACAAAAATTTGATAATATTAAAAACAGCGAAGCGATACTTTGTATCGCTTCGCTGTTTTTAATCAAACCTATATAAAAAAATCAATTTTTTGTTTTTATAGTACTACTCAGAAACTTCCTTTACAATTCTTGTAAATACCTCTGGTCTGTCTTTAGCAATGGTAGACAATACTTTACGGTCCAGCTCAATACTGCGTTTTTTTAAGGCATCAATAAAGACACTGTATGAACGATAATTATTTTCTCTCAATGCGGCATTTAAGCGTACTGTCCAAAGCCTGCGAAATACATTCTTTTTATCACGGCGATGTGCGAAAGCATGCATTCCTGCATGTGCCAACGCTTCTTTTGCATATTTTGTTTTTGTACTTCTACCGTGACGATATCCCTTAGCACGCGCAAGTATATTTTTACGGCGCGTAAGAGATGTTGTTCCTCCTTTTACTCGTGACATAGTAAATTATTATTTATTATTGTGTTATTAAAAATTACGTTTTTGGTAAAAAACGTCTTCGTGTGCGTTGATTGATTGTTAGCAAAACAGAGTGTCGTTTTCTACGTGTTTTATTTCCAGATTCTTTAGAATTAAAATGATTTTGACCTATAGCGCGCGCTACAAGTTTACCATGTCTCGTGACACGTATACGTTTTGTATATGATTTATTTGTTTTCATACTTCCTTTTGTTTTTGTATTGGATCTGTTGAATTAGAGTCTTTTGTCTGTTTTTCTTGCATTATAACCGATTTATCACGTTCAATAACTGCTGCATATCCTTTTGGACATTTAGTGATAGGGTCACTTATCTTAAATGGATACGGTATAAGTAGTAAAAACTTTTCAAGTCTGGTTTTTAGAAAATCTTCACTCATCCACTTATAGCGTCCTCTAAGGAATAATTCCGCACGCACTCTATGACCTTTAGCAAGCCATTGTCCAGTTTTTTTTGCTTTAAGGAGCATATCATTTTCACCTGTACCGACCTTAATCTGGACTTCTTTAGTTTCGGATACTTTTGCTTTCGAACGAGCAGCACTCTCTTTTTTGCCCTGCTCATATTGAAATTTACCATAATCCGTCACTTTCGCAACAGGAGGGTTTATATTAGGTGATATTTCAATTAAATCAAGATGTGCGAGCTTTGCAATATCAAGTGCACGTGCAGTATCTAATACGCCAAGGTTTTCTCCTTTTGCGCCTATAACGCGAAGTTCTTTAGCCCTAATTTCGCCGTTAATGCGGATTTTTTCTGTTCTATAGTTTTTCTTCAAAGCGTGTGCAATATACTATACCATATTCTTTTATAATAATACAATCTATAATCTTGTCAGATTAATTAACCTTTACCCTAAATTTTATTTATTAGAGTCTTAACTTACAAACTGATTATCGCGAGTGTGAAATCGCCACAGAAGGTCTATGTCGTTTCGTATGCCGATGCGTGGTGATGTGGCAATCATTTCTTTTTTAATCTCAGGAGCATCATAGATAGCAAAGTCTCTATTAAGGGGTGTAGCATTTTGATGCTTATCAATACCAAATGCTTGGCATAGTTTTGCCGGTCCGTTTGCAAGTTTGTGGATATTAGAAACATTTCGGCGTCTTTTCATATACGCTATACCTTTCGTTGGCTCAATCGCACGAATAAGAACTGCGCCGGTACTACTTTTGTTTGTAGTGATGTTTACGCAATAATGCATACCATAGTTGAAATACACATACCAATATCCGTATGTTTCGCGCATTGGAGCACTTCGTGGTGTTGGGTGATGGGCATGAGATGCAGAGTCTGTCGTGTATGTTTCAGTTTCAACGATGATACCCTCGCATGAACCCTTTCGTATAATTTTTCCAAGAAGTTTTGGTGCAATAGTGATGGCATCATCGGCAAACCAAGACTGTGGCAATCTTCGCATAAAATCATTTGCTAATTTGATCTGGGTTATCCAGAACTATTTCCGCCTTACCTTTATAGGAAGTGATAGTACCAAATACGGTGATATCTCTTCCTTGGTATGCAGTGAGTGGAGAACTGAAACGTGCTCGCGCGCTTGCGAAAATAACTGCGCCGAATGGACATCCGCTATAATTTACACAGTAATCAAAAAAAGTAGTGCCTGACTTTGACGTGTACACACTTATGACCGTTCCTGAAATACGCGCGGTTTCGCCCACGTGTTGCGGTGCTTGTGTATACGAATAGGTTGGTGTTGTGCTGTTTTGCGATTTCGGTACTGCCGATTGTTGGTTGATGGAAGTATTTTTGGTTCCAATAGTTCCACCAGCATTTGCGTTAAGTACTTGCAAAATAATTTGTTTATATGCATTTCGCAACGCAGGGTCGGTCCCGATTTCAAGTACCTCATCATTTACGTTTGTAGCGGAATTTGTCCAGTTATAACTTCCGCTTGCGTAGGCGTTTTCTGTCACTATCGCTTTTATATGCATGATACCATTTGGATGAGTTTGTGTCTCAAGTGATATGCCACCTGCTTTCAGTTTGGCAATGATTGGCGCTTCGTATGAGGTGGTGCTATTTTCACGGTCTATAATTCCACGTACGTCCACTCCATGTTCTTTTGCCCGTACAAGGGCATCAGCAACATCTGTAAGTGTAAATTCATAAATTGCAAAATAAATATATTTGTGTGCGTTGTTAATGAGCGATATAAGCTCTTTATCATTTTGTTTCTTATCAAGACTGTACAAAACGCGCACACTTCCGTTAATCGGTGTGAGAGATGTCTCACTCTCCGGTAGTGTGTGTTGTGTTGACATATATGCACCAAGCAAACCTCCGATAGTTCCACTAAGTATAATTGCTATGATTATTTTTATACGCACAGAGTGATTCATACGTTTACTTTAGCACGCGCTTGTATGATAAAAGATCCTATCACAGTTACGTTAGATTAAATTATATAATCATTTTATGTTTGTTTATCAAGAATAGTTAATATCCTAATAATAAAATCCAGTATGTTACAATAACTATATGACATGTAATATTAGTAAGACAGATAAACTCGTACGTTCGCTTATTGTCGTTTTATTTATAATACTTGGGTACATGGTAAACCAGTTATTTTATTTAGTTGCTGTAATAGTGCTTCTTACGGTATATATTAGTTTTTGTCCATTATATAAATTATTTGGTATAAATACTTGTGAAAATACAGATAAAGAAAACAGTGAAAAGAATAATAAATAATTAGTTTACAAAATAACACACAGCGCCCGCATTCGCGGGCGCTGTGTGTTATGTAATGGTGGAGGTGGGGAGAATTGAACCCCCGTCCGAATCAAGTCTTTGAGATGCATCTACGACGCGTAGTCTTGATTATGTTTTAAGGAAAGAATGCAAGAAATCAAAACAGAATCATCTCTTTCCCGAACTCTAATAATTTAAACACTATGTATGAGCATACATAATATCGAGTCCGTACTAAATTACACCTAAAATACTCTGTACGAACAAAAAGTATTTTAGATGTCGCTTACGTAACAACGAGCATTATGCTCGAGCTGCTACCATAGCGAACGCAAAGTCACCCATACCGAAGTACGGAGACATTACGCGTGCAAGAGATTTCTTGGCACGTTTTAGTACTCATTGGATTCTGGTGGCAAATGAGTATGCACCGCGTCGCACATTCTCAAAGAACAGACCGTCAAAGCCAGTCACCCCCTCTAAATCAATACTGATATTATCGTACGGACTTACAGCGAGAGGCTGTAATTCACAATAGCTATATAATATGACACATATTAAGATAATTCAAACGGTATATGATTCTTTATATCTGACATTGTCATTTATCTAATGTTTCAATATACGCTGTATATCTCGTTCCGCTTCTCGTCGTTTAATGCACTCTCGTTTATCAGATTTATTTTTTCCTTGTACAATTGCAATCTGTGCTTTTATTAAACCATGTGAATTATACATTGAAATAGGCACAATTGTCAAACCTTTTTTCATTTCAGCATCAGCTAATTGTTGTATTTCTCGCTTGTTAAGTAAAAGACGGCGTGGTCGTTTTGGATCATATCCTTTTGCAGTATTATTTACTTGATAAGGCGGTATTGTCATTTCAACAATAAAAGCTTCACCACCGCGCACCAACACACGTGAACCATCGAGTGAACCAAGTTTCTTTCGTATTGTTTTTACTTCACCACCGATAAGCTCAATTCCTGCATTCAATGTTTTAAGTATTTTGTATTTATGCCCAGCTTTTTTATATGTAATAAGTATCATTATCTATTTTAGTATACCGAATTATCGCAAATTCTTGAAATTATCATTGCATGGTTCACTTCTGTCGGAATATGCGGTATAGTTTTCGTATATATGAATCGAAATATACTATTTACCAGTCGAAAAGGCGGTACAAATAAAAACAATAAGAAAAATAAGAAGGGCAAATCGTCGCTTCCTCCACATCCACGTATTAAATTTCTCAAATATTCTTTTACTGGGAATATAATTTCAACCATTCTTATTTTTTTATTGCTTATGAGTCTGTATACTATATTTGCACCTCAAAACAATCCGCCCAAAAATATCTCACTCTCTCAAGTAGCACAAGATATAAAAGCAGACAAAGTCTCTTCAGTTGTCGTATCTGGCAATATTCTCAATCTCACTTATAAAAACGGTATCAAAGCTATATCACGGAAAGATCCGAATTCTGTACTTTCTCAAACACTTGCTGCGTATGGTGTTACACCAACTATACTCTCGCAAGTTGCTATTACTATACAAGGCGAATCTGGACTTCGGTTTTGGTTTATTACTCTCGCTCCTATAATATTGCCAATACTATTTTTTGTTTTTCTATTTTGGTTCTTATCACGCAAGATGCGTGGTGCTGGTACACAAATGTTTTCTTTTGGTCAATCAAAAGCACGTTTAATTGACCCTAAAGATACTGCACAACGAGTTACTTTTGCAGATGTCGCTGGTGCTCGTGAAGCAAAAGATGAGCTTTTTGAAATTGTTGATTTCTTAAAAAATCCAAAAAAGTTTATTAATATAGGAGCTCGCATTCCAAAAGGAATTTTACTTATGGGTGCACCAGGCACAGGAAAGACACTTTTAGCACGTGCTGTTGCAGGTGAAGCTAATGTGCCGTTCTTTTCAATATCAGGTTCTGAATTTGTTGAAATGTTTGTTGGTGTCGGTGCAAGCAGAGTGCGTGATTTATTTCAAACCGCGAAACGTACTGCTCCATCAATTATTTTTATAGATGAAATTGATGCCGTCGGTAGATTGCGTGGAAGTGGTATAGGAGGAGGAAATGATGAACGTGAACAAACTCTTAATCAAATTCTCGTTGAAATGGATGGATTTGAACCGACAGAAAAAGTTGTTGTTATGGCGGCGAGTAATCGTCCAGATGTACTTGATCCGGCTCTTCTGCGTCCTGGACGATTTGATAGACGCGTAATTATTGACCTTCCTGATCGACGAGACAGAGAAGAGATTCTTGCTATTCATGCGCGTAAAAAACCACTTGGCCCCGATGTTGCACTTGCAATTGTCGCTGAACGCACTCCAGGTTTTTCCGGTGCGGAATTATATTCGCTTATGAATGAGAGTGCTATTCTCGCTGCACGTGAAAATAGAAAAGAAATTACTCAATATGATCTTATCCGTTCCATTGAAAAAGTTATGCTTGGTCCTGAACGTAAAAGTCATATGTTATCCGTAAAAGAAAAGAAAATTACTGCATACCATGAGGCGGGACACGCTCTTGTTTCTTCAGTATTACAGTATGCGGATCCTGTGCATAAGATTTCCATAATAAGCCGTGGTCATGCCGCAGGATATACTCTTAAACTTCCTTTTGAAGATAAAAAAATGCAAAGCAAAAAAGAATTTCTTGATGATATTTCAGCAACACTTGGTGGTTATGTTGCAGAAAATATGATTTTTGGGGACATAACAACAGGTCCATATAATGATCTTTCTGTGGCAACAAGAATTGCTAAAGATATGGTTGTACAATATGGAATGAGTGACAAATTAGGTCCTGTTGCATTTACGACTGAACCAGGTATTCAAGGTGGAATACAGTATTCCCAAGCAGTGGCTGCAAAAATTGATTCTGAAATTGAACGTATTATTGAACATGGAACCGCACGTGCAAAAGAAGTATTATCTATTCATCATGATGCCCTTGATACAATTGCCAAAAAATTGATTGAAGTAGAAACACTTGAACGTAGTGAATTTGAAGAAATCCTTATTGCAAGCGGAATTACTCCAAAGAAGAAAAAAGAAGAGGACATTATACCAACACCGCTTCCTTAAAAAGTTTTCAAATCTCGATGAGATATATTTTTACAGAATGCAGTTATTTTTATAATGAAATTGTTGTAGAATATATTTAATGGAAAGAAATCCGTTGAACACACCTGAAGAAGAACTTGCATATTTACGCACACAAGTTGCACAAAAAGAAAAAGAAATTAATGAAACTGCAATTGCTGCACAAACGACACATGAAGCGCAACTTGCGCGTATTGAGCATACGACAGACACAACACTTATTGCTCATCGTAAAGTATCAGCAGAGCATATACTTACCCCTTCATACCGAATGACTGAAGAGGAAGCAAGTACCCGTGCTCTTGGACTCAACCCGGATAACAACGATGACACTATGATAGAGTTACGAGGAATTATGGAAACGCGTGGTATTAAGAACGCTTTTACCGTACTTGGAAAACTTAATAACCCACATCTGATTGATGATTTTCATAGATTTCTAGTTCGTTATATTGCCACAGGATTGTCTGCACCTGGATTGTCTGAAAAAATGCCTAAGTTTAAAGCACTTCATATGACTCTTTATGAAGTACAATTGCCGGAAGAAAAAGATAGTAATGAGAACACACATGACAGAACATTGAAAGAAATGGTTTCAATTATGGAACAATTTTATTCTGGTATGCTTGCTGTTGCTACAACAAACACATCTGAACCTCCATATTTAGCACTTGAATTAGCAGTTCCTACACAAAGTTCACTTTTGTTTTTTTATGTATCTGTACCAAACAGCAAGTGTGATCTTTTTGAAAAACAATTACTCGCAATATTTTCGGACGCTCACATTTCACCACAACCAAATGATTACAATATTTTTATTGAAGACGGTACAACAATCGCTTCAGAAGCTCATCTTATGGAAGCACCAATGCTTCCATTAAAAGACTATACAGAATTTGATTATGATCCGATTAATACCGTCTTAAATGCGTTTTCAAATATTGAAAACGAAACCGATGGAGCAGCGTTACAGATTATATTCGCACCTCGTGGACAACGATATATTACACATTATCGCAAAGTACTTTCTTCGTTACGAAGTGGCGCAAAACGTAACGAAGCATTTCATATACCAGAAACTACTCTCGGGGATGCAGCTAACGAATTTAAAAAATTCTTATTTAATAGTGATACATCAGAAAAAGACGAGAGTAAAACTCGCGAAAAAAAGCAAAGACAGATAGAAATGAATAAAAATGATATTGAACAGTTAGAAAAGAAAACAGCAACACCGATTGTTGGAGTAAATATTCGTCTTCTTGTTTCTTCATCAGATTCACATCACGCCGAGCAAACACTTTCAAATATTGAAGCTGCATTTAATCAGTTCACCAATACGTCAGGAAATCAACTTGAGTTCACACGTGTAAAAAAGAAAAACATTAGTTCAATTGTAGATGCGTTTTCATTTCGTTTACCTGGTGATTATACAATGCCACTTTCGCTACGTGAGATCTCCACTTTATATCATTTTCCATTCTCTGGTATTAAATCTTCCCCACATTTGAAACAATTACGATTTACAGCAGCTGCAGCGCCAGTTGACCTTCCACAATCAGGCATACAAATCGGTACAAATATATTTCGTGGACAAGAAAAACCGATATATCTTACAGATGAAGATAGAATGCATCATATTTATGTTATTGGTCAAACAGGTGCAGGTAAAACAGGTTTCCTAAAAACACTAATTGAAAAAGATATAAAAAAAGGACACGGTGTTTGTTTTATAGACCCGCACGGAAACGATATTCTTGATGTTCTTGCAATGATACCGCCAGAACGTTATGAGGATGTAATTTATTTTGACCCTGCGTACATTAAGAGGCCTTTTGGGCTCAATATGCTTGAATATGATCAAGCGCATCCTGAACAAAAGACATTTATCGTTAATGAAATGCTTATGATTTTTCATCGGTTATACAGCGATGTGCCTGAAAGTATGGGTCCAGCATTTGAACAGTACTTTCGTAATGCGACACAGTTGATTATGGAAGACCCAAAATCAGGTTCAACACTTTTGGATATATCACGTGTACTTTCAAATGAGTCATTTCGTAATTTGAAACTTTCAAAGAGTCGTAATCCGATAGTCAATCAATTTTGGCAAGAAATTGCAACACAAGCCGATGGAGAAGCATCATTAAAAAATATTACTCCATACATCACAAATAAATTTGATGAATTTATATCTAATGATTTTATGCGCCCAATTATCGGTCAACAAGAATCATCGTTTAATTTCAGAGAAATTATGGATAACAAAAAAATCTTATTGGTAAACTTATCCAAAGGACGTTTAGGAGAACGAAACGCAAATTTATTAGGTCTTATCTTAGTCGGGAAAATATTTATGGCTGCGCTTTCCCGTGCTGATTCTCCAGGTACAGATTTTCCACAGTTCAATTTTTATATCGACGAATTTCAAAATATTACTACGGATTCCATTCCAGCGATACTTTCAGAGGCGCGGAAATATAAGCTTTCTTTAACAATCGCGCATCAATTTTTGGATCAGGTAGATGAAAAAATACGTAACGCGATTTTTGGTAACGTTGGTAATGTAGCAGTGTTTCGTGTAGGAGAAAAAGATGCCGAATTTTTTGCTAAACAATTTACTCCAACATTTTCAGCATCTGACTTTATTAATATTGAAAATCGTAATGCATATGTAAAAATTCTCGCACATGGCGTACCGCAAAAACCATTCAACATTCATACACTTGATTTACCGCGCGGCAATATTGCACAAATTAATGATTTGCGCGAACTATCATATTTAACGTATGGCCGCGATCGTACTAAAATTGAAGAATCTATTTATGAAAAATATTATACATAGATGTATTTTGATTTATCATTATGCTGATAATAAACATGTTGTAATTTGTAAAAATATATGAATGAAAATGTATCTAAAAACAAAGAAAAAGATGTATACACAGAAAATATTATCAGTACATCTAAAAATAAAGGTAATATAAACAAAGACTTAGAAAAAGAGCGCGCAAAAATGTTTGCGTCAGAAACGTCATATTTTCGCGCAATTAGACTTCGTAAAAAACCGTACAACCCTAAAGTTATACGAAAAGAATACGTGGAAGAATTACGAAAAGAATACGATACATCTCGTGCTAATTTTGCCAACGCTTTAAATGAGTCAGTTAACATTCGCCTAAATGAGAAGAAAAAAGAAATGACTGTTAGTGCTTACGATACTTCAAATAGTACTCATATAGAAGCCAATGTAAAAAAAATACCGTATACAGAGGAACAAAAAGAAGAAACAAAGCGCAGATATCGTCATATGATACTTACTCGCGATATTATTGATCGTGCACATAAAGTGCGAATTGAAGCTTTAGGAAACAAAAAACGCGAAGTATTTAAAAAATCACTCGAATGGTATGTGCGTACAAATAAACGTATGGAGATGGAAATTGCAACGGCAATAGCGAGACAACCATACGAAAATCTCTTAAAAAAACAAAAAGAGACTGTGAACTATCGCGCGCGGACTATCGCGCGCGGACTACGTATTTTAACGTTCGCAGGTATCGGTGATATCGCAGGAGGTATTACTGTGATTGGTTATCGTATATTCCATTCAATTATGGGTGCTTTTGTTGGTGTGGTTTCAGCTGGAACAGTAGGTAAACATTTTATGCATACAAAAGGTGCTGAACGTATTTTGCATCTCAAACAAATACGCGAATCAACAGCGCATTTTTCAACACAAAATATACAAGAATTGGACCGAGCATATAAAATTAGCTCAAATGATGTAGTTGAAGAAAGTTATCGTAAACGTGAAGCAATTACAGCAATTTTAATAGATGGTGGAGTTTCTTACGGGACTGCTTTAGTACTTGAACAATTACCTTCGGTGCATGAAGCCCTAAATTTCGCACCATATCATAATATATACGAAGTTTTAAATTCAGTTCCACATCATGTTATACACAAACCTATTGTAATTATGGCGTCAGTTGAAAAAGGTCAAGGTGCAGATTCATTATTTGCAAATCTAAAACAATCTTTACAGAAGGAATATCCAGACCCAAGCACAGCGCCACCAATCACTCAGCATATTTTAACAGGCGATCCACATACTTTATCTACAGAATATGGTTTTGCAAAACATAATGAGAACGCTTTATTATATCAAAATGAAAAGATTGAATTTACAAGTGACTCACTGATATTCTTTGATAAAAATCACATTGCACATACTCTCTCGCATATTCAAGATGGTCATATTGTGAAAAGAGAAGTGTTTGCACATTTTGATGGGCGATATTTAATTGATAATCCAACATCACAATCATCAACTGTTACACATCATATAGAAAAAACTGCGACAGAACATAATATACCTAATTCAGCACTACACGATAATGAACATATTATAGTTAACCCACCAGTTATTAACCCTATTCCTGTGCATACTGCATTATTATCACATTCTGTAGTTAATCAAAGTATTGGTAATACGGTACAATCACAAACAAACATATCTGCAAATGATAATAGATGGCATTTGATATCTAATGATGAAATTAAACCGACAAATATACAAAATGTCGAGTCAGCCACATCATCTGCATCTGTCGGTGTTGTATCGGAAACTATTTCTCATATAACAGACATACACAAGAGTATCGCTGAATTATTGCAACCACAGAAACTCGGAAATTACGCGGAAGAACCTATTTTTGAAATATTATATGGAAATAATTCTATACTATTGAAATTTCATAATCAGTTAGTTGATATTGTTTCGCAATCTGGTATCGGTCCCGAAAATAATGAAAATCTTACGCATTTTCTTGCGCGTGCACAGGAGGTTGTTTCAGTACATGCTGGTGATACCTCCAGACATATTACAAACACACATAATATACAAATACCGATTTACCAAACTTATTTATATAATTCGGAACAAAAAAAGATTATTGCGTTCGGCGGTAATTTTGACGCTCGCTCTCTTATCGCTTATGAATATATCAATACTCATCCGCACGCACACGTATTAATTCAAGGAATCGATGAGTTATCAACAATAGATCTATCAGCAGTTTCGTCATATAATGGGCGATCTGTAATTGCAACACGAATAGTGCATTCGTCTATTTTACCGCAACATTTTATTAATCGTATAAAATAATTATTTATGAAACAAACGACTCAAGATAATATATTTGTTAATAAAGTTTTTTTCGATTTACAATTATCTAAATATAATTCTGGATACAGCTCCTCCCAACAAGATAAACTTACTGATAATTTTTCTGCTATACTGTTTGAAGATATTATGGTGCGGCTTATAATGAATATAGATGAGGCAGTACTTGATGAATTTTCTTCGCTTTTGGAAAATGATGCCTCAGAAGAAGAAATAATGTCTTTTATGGAAAAGCGAGTATCTAATGCTGATAATGCAATACAAGAAGCGGTAAAAGATTTTACTAAAGAAGTTTCTATGTTGAACACAGCAGAAGAAGTGCGTTAAATTATACATTTACCATTATAATAAATATATGAATAATACTTCAATTACCACTGGTATCGCTGTTATGGCGGCAATCGTCGTCGTCGTTATCTTTTTCTTTTTTAGAGGGAGCGTTTATTCATTGTTATCACATAATTCAACTCCTTCTACAACACAAAAAGATAGTATAACTACTCAAAAAGCTTCAACACTACCGTCTATAATACAGAAACTTTCCATTACCAATGTAACTATCGGAAATGGGACAATTGCCAAACAAGGTGACATTATTACTGTTGACTATATTGGAAAACTTTCTAATGGAACAATATTTGATTCCTCGGTGGCACACAAAAAACCGTTTACATTCGTGCTTGGTATAGGACAAGTTATCCAAGGATGGGATAAAGGGCTTATCGGAATGAAAGTTGGTGGAACACGTATATTAGTTATTCCGCCATCGCTTGGTTACGGAAATAGAGTTGTTGGTCCTATACCGGCAAACTCTACCCTTACTTTTGAAGTAAAACTTATAAAAGTAATATCACCGAAAAAATAAACATCGCTATAAACATTGCTGTTTATCGTGACTCGTAAGTAAAATAATTTTTTTCTGTTAACCTTTTTTTATGGGGATTAATTTTTCAATTGAACATCATCAAGGTCGTTCTAGAGCAGGTTATATACAAACACCACATGGTACTATACAAACACCAGCATTTATACCTGTTGCTACGCAAGCGAGTGTAAAAGGAATTCTTCCGCAATTATTAACAGTCATTGGTGCACAAGCACTTCTTGCAAATACATACCATTTGTATTTACGGCCCGGTCATAAAGTAGTGCAGAATTCTGGCGGATTAGGAAAGTTTATGGGATGGGATGGACCGACAATAACTGATTCTGGAGGATTTCAAGTATTTTCACTTGGCGCAGCATTTGGAAAAAATATTACTAAGATCGCCCATGGAGAAGAATTAACACAAAAATACGATATAACTGTGTATGACGAAAGTGTTGCGAGTCAACATGGGCAACTTGCTGTTATTGATGATGATGGAGTTACTTTCACATCACATTTAGATGGGTCACTTCATCGTTTTACTCCTGAACGTTCTGTTGAAATACAACACGCTCTCGGCGCTGATATCTTTTTTGTATTTGATGAATGTACTGCACCGACAGAAGGACATGAGTATCAACGTACAGCAATGGAACGTACACATCAATGGGCGGTACGTTCTCTTAGTGCGCATCGTCTAAATATTGAAGCGAATAAAAAACAAGCTATTTTCGGCATTATTCAAGGCGGACGTTTTGAAGACCTCCGTAGAGAGAGTGCTCGTGAAATTGCCAATATGAATTTTGATGGATTTGGTATTGGTGGCTCATTTAGTAAAGAAGATATGTATGGTGCATTACTTGCAGCAGTAACTGAACTTCCTGAAGATAAACCACGGCATTTTCTTGGTATTGGAGAGCCTGGTGATATATTACTTGGAATTGAAAACGGCATAGATCTTTTTGATTGTGTTGCAGCAACACGGCAAGGACGACACGGCACTATTTATACGCAACACGGATTGATACATATTACGAATGAAAAATATAAAAATGATTTTTCGCCACTTGATAGTAAAATTTGTGTACCTGGAACAGAAAATTTTACACGTGCATATGTTTCGCACTTATTTCATGCTAATGAAATACTTGGTGCCACTATTGCCTCATTACATAATCTCGGTTTTATTTTATCGCTTGTAAGTGGTGCTCGTGAAGCAATTCTTGATGATAGATTTAAAAAATATTGTGAAGATTTTCGTTATAATTATTATGGAAATATTTAAACTTAATATTTCTTAATTTCACTAAAAAAGTTATTCAACAACAATTGATTGTGAGATTAATTTAAAAGTGATTGTGCTATACGACTACTTAATTGCTCCTAAAAAACTAAATCAGTTATACACTGCCATAAAGCAAAAATAAGCAAGAAAATAAATAGTTCTGTATAATATCAGGAATGCAGCCACTTAATTTCTTTGTACTCACACTTACTTTTTTTGTAGTTATCAATTATAGCATTGTTTGGTTATATGGATAAATTATATTTGAAGGAGCTCCAGTATATCAGTGTGGATATTGGTTAACACTTGGAAGTTTGTACACTGTTTCAAGTCAAAAAACGAGCAAAAACCAAATAAATCTGTATAATATTGATAATGTTGCTACGTACTCTTTTCATTTATATATTTACTTTTTTTGTAATTATCGGTTATGGTATTGTTTGGTTGTTTGTACAAATTATTCCTGTTTATCAAGTTGAATATTGGCCAGCATTATTGTTCGTATCCTTATTTCTATTAGTAATTGCAGGATTATTTTTCCTACTTGTATATATTCTTAGCAAACCTCTTTATACACTTTCTAAAGCAATTGATTCATTCGCTACAGGAAAAGGGTGGAATCCGGTTTTTATGTCTCGCTTAACACCGAAAGAGATACGGCTTCTTATTGCTGCATTTATAAAATTAACAGAGCGTGTTAAAATGACTCATAAACGAGATATAGAAGTTGATAGAGTAAAATCGGATTTTATATCAACTGCTGCACATCAATTACGTACACCATTAACTGGTATTCGATGGGCACTTGAAGCATTAGAACAAGATTCTAATCTTTCAGAAGAACAGAAAACATTAATAAAAAATGCTGTTGATAAAAGCCATGATCTTGTATCTATAGTTAATACTCTACTTGATATTTCCAGTATCGAGTCTGGGAAATATAGGTACAAGTTCGTATCTATTAATATAGACGATGTTTTACAAAAGACAGTACAAGACTTTCAACATCTTGCACATGGTCGCGGTGTAACATTAGAATATAAACCACTAACAATGCGTGTTTTCTCCGCTCGCGCAGATCGTGAGCGTATACAATGGGTACTTAATAATCTAATTGAAAACGCAATTCGTTATACACCATCAGGAGGATATGTAACTGTATCAACAGAAATGCTTGGTAAAAATATAGTATTAGTACGAGTTCATGATACCGGAATAGGTATCGCGCCCGGAGATCGTTCAAGTATTTTTGAACGTTTTTATAGAGCAGGTAACGCAATTGTGAAAGAAAGTGCAGGTAGCGGTCTTGGGCTTTATATCGCACGTACCATTGCCATTGATCATGGCGGTGATCTTAATTTTTCAGCAAATACAGATGGTGTTGGTACTACGTTTACACTTTCACTACCTGTGATGAATTAATAACTTTATGATATAATTTTACATATGAATTCTAACACTGTTATTTTAGTCGTTGAAGACGATCCAATTCTTAAAAATCTTCTTGGACATACATTTGCAGATAAATATACTATGGTATATGCAGGAAACGGCATTGAAGGAATTTCATTAATGGAGAAGAGTAAACCAACACTTATTTTACTTGATCTTATGATGCCAGATATGGATGGATTTACGTTTTTGGAAAAAGTACGAAGCCGCGCTGATGATTTAAAAAGTGTTCCTATTATTGTTATGTCAAACTTAGGACAACAAAAAGATATTGAACGTGCAAAATCACTTGGCGCAAACAAATATCTTGTTAAAGTCGAAGTCTCGGTTAATGAAATTATAGATAAAATTCAAACAGTACTCGCTGAAACAAAAAACACAACACAATAGCAAAATTATTTAATTAAATTTTACCAAATATGTGTTTTATTTTGTATACTATAAATATATGAAAACTATTATTGGAGTATTAAGAGGCGGTCCATCACATGAACACGATATATCACTTGCAACAGGAAACACTATATTAAAAAATATACCATCTGAAAGTTTTACAGTACGAGATATTTTTATTGATCAACAAGGTACATGGTATGTAATGGGGCGACCTATGCAGCCGTCGCGTGTATTAGATATGATTGATGTCGCGATTATAGGATTACACGGTGAATATGGTGAAGACGGTGGAATACAAAAAATACTTGAACTACATGGTATTCCGTATTCTGGTTCTAATTTCTTTGCTTCATTTTTAGCAATGCATAAAGCTCTTTCTAAAGAATTTGCACGTGATAATGGTTTGCATACACCAAGATATGTACTTATTGAATCTCAGAATGATATCAATCAACGTGTACAAGAAGCTATCAAGTTATTTATACCACCTGTTGTAATCAAACCAGCACAATGGGGTTCGTCAATTGGAGTTTCGCTTGTAACAGGATTTACTGCGTTAAAAACGACAACAGAGTCTTTGTTTATAGATGGAGCTAAAAATATTTTACTTGAAGAATATATTCGTGGCAGAGAAGCATCTGTCGGCGTTATTGAACATTTTCGTAATGAAGAATTATATACACTTCCACCAACAGAAATTATTATAGATAATAATGAAGGATTCATTTCTTATAATACAAAAAAAAGTGTAGATGGTATAAAAATATCGTGTCCAGCATCATTTTCATCAGAACAAAAAAATAAACTTACACAAGCTGCAATGACCATGCATCGTGTACTTGGAATGCGGCACTATTCTAATTCAGATTTTATCGTTACACCGGAACGTATATATTATCTTGAAACAAACTCTCTTCCTGGTTTTACAGAACAATCAGTTTTTCCTAAAATGCTTGAAGCTGTCGGCGCATCAAAGTCGGATTTTTTTGAACATCTTATCAAACTTTCTATAGAGCGTTCATAATAATCATAGTTGTAAATTAACAATTATGATTATAAAAAATTGGCAAAAATAATAAAAACAGGTATGCTTCTCTTTATTGGGCCCATAGCTCAGCTGGTTAGAGCGCCGCATTTGCAATGCGGAGGTCAGGAGTCCGAATCTCCTTGGGTCCACAATTTCAAATTAAAGATAAACTATATCATTAATTTTAAGTTGATGAATAGCTCGCCAGTGTATTCTCTGATATGCTCAAGTATTATGGGCGGTTAGCTCAGTTTGGTTAGAGCGCACGCTTCACACGCGTGAGGTCACAGGTTCAAATCCTGTATCGCCCACTAGACAAATTATTAAAGTAAAAAACATAATCATTTTAAATGATTAACTTATGCTAAAAGTAAAATTCGAATTACCAACAATAAAAAGAGAAGCTGAAATACTTAAAAGACACAAATATTGAAACAGTTGGAGAAATTAGCGGAAAACCAGTCAAAGATCTTTCAACGAAATTGGTAAAATATGTGTATCAAAAAACAAAAGGTAAGTATATTATCATTGGATGTGGTGAAGTATTCTCAGCGGAAGATGCTTATGAAAAAATTAAAGCTGGAGCATCATTAATTCAGTTAGTCACGTGGATTATTTTTAACGGACCATAATTAATTGGTGAAATAAATCAAGGTCTTGTAAAATTATTAAAAACTGATGGTTATGAAAATATCTCGCAAGCAATTGGCAAGTCATAATTTATTTTTATATAAAAATAAATGTATATATAAAGTATAAGCCCCTGATCGCCAAGGGCTTATTGTATCAGTATATAATTATTCATTTATTTCTTATATAATTTATTTATACAAGAAACAAATACCCATACTCCAACCATAGTCACTACAACGACTATGGTTGTTAATACAATAGAGACTATATTTATACCCATAATACCTCCTTTTATTGCTGTCTAATAATAATTTTATTACTTATTACTATATTTGTCAAAAACATATGCCCACTATTATATATGTTTACATTTTTATAAATGATATAGAATAACATATTAGAATATGTTATTCTTCCTACATTCGGGTCGTAGTATACCGGTAGTACATACGCTTCGGGTGCGTATAGACCGGGTTCGATTCC
>CAZCLC010000003.1:0-53311 GCA_964499455.1 uncultured Candidatus Saccharibacteria bacterium
CTGTTACTTAAAGAAGTAGAAAAATAAGGGGGCAATGCTTGCGCGCGCATTGGGTGGGTGGGGCAAGCGCAATATGATTTGCTTGTGCCTTTAGCACAATCCTTTTTCTTTATCCGCATAATCACGCGCTCAGTGCGTGAAAATTATCAATCGCTCCGCGATTGTTTGAAAAAGGTTCGCGCAAAGGTTACAATCTCACTGCCAATTTAGAATTTCAGAGTTTTTGGAAGAATTATGTGCGAGGCTTTACTTTGCAGAGCGCGAGCAAAGTACGTGTATGCTTCTGAAGCGAGTCCGATATTATTTGTAATTCTATAAAACTACGCATTTGGTTATAAATACCTTCTGTGAATCAACTTAAATAGTCATTGACAGTATTTAATATCTATTTATATACGTTCATAGCATAGGCTCAATTTTTATTTTTTCAATAATTATCTTCTTTAATTTGGAAGTATGATTGTGGGTGCAGACATGCCGGACATTTCTCTGGTGCTTCCTTACCTTCGTGTAGATATCCGCAATTTCTGCATTTCCAAATCATAATATCATCTCTCTTAAATACTTTTCCAGATTCAAGATTGGAATATAGTTTTCTATATCTATTTTCATGTGCTTCTTCAACTTTTGCTATCATTCTAAAAGTAGTCGCAATTTCAGTAAACCCTTCATCTTCAGCTACTTTAGCAAAATCAGGATATAATTTTGACCATTCTTCATTTTCACCTTTAGCCGCAGCTTCTAAATTTTCCGAAGTGGTTCCTATCTTTCCTGCGGGATAAGTAGCGGTAATTTCAACAGGTCTTCCTTCCAAAAATTTAAAGAATCTTTTAGCGTGCTCTTTTTCATTTAGTGCAGTCTCCTCAAAAATACTGGAAATTTGTTCAAGCCCATCTTTTTTCGCTTGTTTATAAAAATAATCATATCTCATTCTTGCTTGGGATTCTCCAGCAAAAGATTTTAATAAATTTTTCTCAGTTTGTGTTCCTTGTAGTGTTTTCATATTTATATAGATTAAAATTAAATTCGCGTTTATACATTTTAAAAATTAATAAAAGTGATTCTTTTTGTGTATAACATTCTAATGTTCTCACCACATTATTTAGCAAGTGGAAAACCAGTCTTATACTCAAATATATATTATACTCAACAAAAAGAAATGCACAAAAAAATGACTTGCGAAAACTGCAGTGTGAGTTATTCAATGATATAGTAATAAATGAATACATTTATGACACAAGAACCTTTATTTGACTGGAGAGCACGTGAATATGAATTTGATGATAAGCCAAGCGAATGGTATTGGGCACTCGCAATTATTGCTATTGGTGCGATTATCACAAGTATTCTTTTTAAGAATTATCTACTTGCTGTTGTGTTCGCTGCGGCTGGATTTGCTATTGGTATTCAAGCAGCGAAAGAACCACACGAACATCATTTTAGACTTACAAAAGATGGGTTGTATATTGACCACCGTCTATACCCATTTGATCTTATGCATTCTTTCAGTGTTATTGAATACTTTAATGAAACAAAACCGATGGCGCTATCCATCAAAACACACAGCCTTTTATCTCCTCATCTAATGATTCCGCTTGTAGACGTTAATATAGATGAACTTTATGCCTTTATGTTTGCGTATGTAGAAGAGGGAGAACATAAAGAAATGTTTGTTGATCGGCTTATTGATTTTTTTAGACTTTGAAAACTTGGCGAAATGACTTATACAATGTACAGTGCAACGTATATTCGCTTTATTGTGAATTTGCCCTCGTCGTTCAATGGATAGGACGCTAGCTTGCGGAGCTGGTAATGTAGGTTCGATTCCTATCGGGGGCACAAGATAATTACTTAGTTTTTGCTATCAAAGTTCAACACACAGTAATTGCTGAACGAAGCATACCAAAAATATACATTGTTTTCTGATACAATATTTTTATGTTTTACATGCCCTTATAGCTCAATGGATAGAGTGCAAGTTTCCGGAACTTGAGATCGAGGTTCAATTCCTCGTGGGGGCACAAAACAGTCTATAAGCTGTGTTCAGAATATTTAAAAAATGATAAAATTATAGTCTATGGAAAAGAAAATCAGAGTGGGTATACTTTTTGGTGGAAAGTCGGCAGAGCACGAGGTTTCATTAATGTCGGCAAAAAACGTACTGGATGCAATAGACAAAGATAAATATGACATTACTTTGATTGGTATAAATAAAAATGGTCATTGGTTGTCAAATAATAAATCTAATTTATTACTAAATAGTGATAATCCAAAACTACTAAAATTAAATCAAGTAAGCGACTTTGTTGTTCTTGTTCCGCAACATAATGGGGAGATAATAAACTTGTCCGCACAACAAAACAAAAACTCGGTTGATGTTATATTTCCGATTTTGCACGGCCCGTTTGGTGAAGACGGAACTATGCAAGGTTTATTAAAACTGGTAAACATTCCTTTTGTTGGTCCGAGTATTCTTGGATCAGCTGTTTGTATGGATAAAGATATTACCAAGAGATTACTTAGAGACTCTAAAATACCTATCGCAAAATTTGTTGTATTAACTAATAAGAAAGATGCTAAATATACACAAATTAAAGATAAACTTGGGTTACCACTTTTTGTTAAGCCTGCAAATATGGGATCTTCAGTTGGCGTAAGTAAAATTGAAAATGAAAAGGATTTTGAGGCGGCACTGGAAAGAGCTTTTGAATATGATGGAAAAATTATCGTTGAAGAATTTATAGACGGCAGAGAAATTGAATGTGCAGTGCTTGGAAATGAAGAACCGATTGCTTCTGTGCCAGGTGAAGTAATTATAAATAATGAATTTTATTCCTATGAAACAAAATACATTGATGAAAACGGTGCTTCATTGAATATTCCGGCAGATATTCCAAAAGAAGCAGCCAAAAAAATACAGGAGCTGGCTATAAAATCTTTTAAGGTATTGTCTTGTGAAGGAATGAGCCGTGTAGATTTCTTTCTAAAAAAAGATATGAGTATTATTGTTAATGAAATAAATACAATTCCAGGATTTACATCAAACAGCATGTACCCTATGCTATGGAATAAAAGTGGGATTTCATACACAAAATTAATTGACGAATTAATTCAACTTGCAATAAAAAGATTCAAAAAAGAACAATTATTAAAAACTAATTATTCTCCAGAGTAATTTTTAACAATGTGGTGCTTCAATTATAGAACCGATATCATCTCCTGCAAAAGTCGCTGGCGGACCATTTCCCCAAGAAGTATCACGGTTGCCATTCGGACCCATTGACCAAAGCACAGAATTAAGAGAACAGTCTGGTGTAACATTGTAATTATTATCATAACAATAGTAATTACCCCATGGATCTTTATATATTGCTGACGGAAGATCTTTTGCGCTTACAAGAGAATCCATAACTATCTTCCAAGAACTATTACAAGGATTGGAGCAAGCGCTACAACTATCTATTCCTGGAGGCAACTTGCCGGTAGTATTCAGATACATTTGCATTGCTGTATTAATCTGATTCATCTCAACCTTAGCTTGATTAATATTGGCCTTTGTTCTTAAAATATTCAGAGACGCAAAGCTAATGCTTGATATTAAGCTTATTATAGCAATCACTACCATAAGCTCTATAAGAGTAAATCCTTTTGTTGTATTTAATTTATTTCCTCGACTGAAAATATTCATAGAAAATTAGGCGTTTTTATAAATAATTTCAACGTGGTAAAACATTGGGTGTTGTTATCGAGTGTATTTTAGTAACTTCCCTATTATTAAAAAATATAAGTAACGAAACAATAATCGCAATTATAATAAATCCAATCAAAATGTAGTTTGCTTGTTTTTCATTTTTAATAAGTCCACCTGAGTATTTTATGACCCATTGAATGATTTTAGGAGTATCTGAATGATACAGAAGCATTGATTCATGTTCTTCGTTAAATTTCACCTTATTATTTGAATTATCAGATATGTTATTTAAATCATTTTTATTATATTGATCCATAAATATATTTATATTTAGAAAATATGCATTTCCTAATTTCTTATCACTGTTTTCAGTCTATCATTAAATCTTGTTTTTAAAATTAAGAGTAGAATAGCTGTTTACAAAAGACGGTATAAGTTTACCGTCTGTTTATTTTTTTTACGACTCCTTCTGTTTTATTTTTTATATTTTTTTCACCTATACGTCGTATTGCAGAAATAAGACGTGATTTTTTACGTGCAGCAGTGTTAGCTTTAATAATACCTCGCTTAGATGCTTTATCAATTGCCTTATATGCTTGTGGAATAAGCTTTTCAGCTGCTGATATATCACCAATCGCCAGTGTCTTTTTTATATTCTTTAAAGCAACAAGCATTGCTTTATTACGACGTATATTATATACATGTTTATGTAACGAAGCGCGATATGCTTTTTTCGCTGATGATGTAATTGCCATATTGACAGCAATAATACGTCAAAATCGCAAGAAGCGCAAATATGTAGCATGACGTATGTTAGGATAGATACGATGATACGCACTATTAAAGGAATTGTGTTGTCAATTGAATCAGACGGGATCATTGTTATGGTGTCTGGATTTGGGTTATTGATTCATCTTGCAGAGCATAAACAGCTAATTGTTGGAAAACAAATTACACTTGCAACTCATATGGTGATACGACAAGGTGGACCTGAGCTTTATGGGTTTATTGATCCTAAGGATAGACAATTTTTTGAATTGATACTTACTGTTTCTGGATTCGGTCCGAAAACTGCTTTATCTCTATTGCGTCGTTCAGCACGAGCACAGCTTGAATCGGCAATTGCCAAGCATGATATTGAATATCTAACCAGAGTTATAGGCATTGGTAAAAAGGCTGCTGGAAAGCTTATTGTTGAACTTGCTGAAAAGCTGAAAAACAGTGATACAACACATACAGATGTAGACACAGAAGTATTTGATATGCTCGTAGCACTTGGATATACAGAGCGCGAAGCACGTAAAGCACTTGATATGGTCCCTGAAAACATAGTTGGTAGTAACAAACGCCTGAAAACCGCACTCGGAGTAACGCTTAAATAACATTATGAATAAAGTAATTCCGAATATTATTCTTTTTTTAAAAAGAGTTTTACCGTCTTCAATGGTGCGGCCTTTACTTCCTTTTTATCATGCTGCGTGGTCATTTCTTTCCGCAGTTTTCTATGGTTTTCCAGCACGACACCTTATTGTTATCGGTGTTACTGGTACAAAAGGTAAATCAATTGTTATTGAAATGCTCGCTGCCATATATGTACAGGCAGGAGAGAAAGTTGCTCTTGCTTCTACTATACGCTTTGCAATCGGCGAGGATTCAAAACCGAATTTATTTAAAATGACTACCCCAGGGCATGGTTTTATACAAGCGTTCCTAAAACGAGCAAAAAAAGACCATTGTACGTACGCTATTATAGAAATTACATCAGAAAGTGTTTTACAATATCGTCATTGGTTTCTGTTTCTTAATGGACTGGTTGTAACTAATGTCCATCCAGAACATATAGAACGACATGGTTCATTTGAAAACTATATTGCCGCAAAACGAAAAATTGTCAGTGCGCTTGAACATTCGCATAAAAAAAAACGTATTCTTGTTGTTGGGAATGATAGTGCAAACATTAAACCGTTCTTAACTTCATCTGTACCACACACAATTACATTCCAAAAAAATGAATTGCATAAACTTGCCGTGCATGATAGCTCGGTTTCGTTTTTATATAAAAATACACAGATAACACTTAATTTATCAGGAGCGTTTAATGCATTAAATGCTCTTGCTGCTATAAAAATGTGTTCTGCGTTTGGAATTTCACTAATAAATGCTTCGTATGCGCTTTCACATCTCTCATATATTCCAGGACGTGTTGAACATATTTCACTTGGACAAAAATTTATGGTTGTAGTTGATTATGCTCACACACCAGATTCACTTAAAGCATTATATGAAGCGTTTCCACATCATAGAAAAATTTGTGTACTCGGAAATACAGGTGGTGGACGAGATAAATGGAAACGTCCTAAAATGGGACGTATCGCGGATGAGGCTTGTACAGAAGTAATTCTTACTAATGAAGATCCTTATGATGAAAATCCTGTTCTCATTTTGAATGAAATGGCGCACGGTATGAAACGACAACCGCATATTATTATGGATAGACGTAATGCAATATATAAGGCACTAACACTCGCACGTCCTGGAGATGCTATACTTATATCTGGCAAAGGAACTGACCCTTATATTATGGGTCCGAATGGAACAACAATAAAATGGAGTGACGCAGAAGTAGTGCGTGAAGAGTTGCATCATTTAAAACAAGAAACGGGAAAAGAATTTTTTGATACAATAGAAAATAATATTTAAATTATTATGGATGATGCAGTTTTTTTTGTAGGATTTTTTGCTTTCATTTTTGTACTATGGCTAATATCTGGCGGACCAACTCGCCCGATTTCATTTGCCGGACCGGTGCTTCATACGACGGTCTCATATGGTGGTACTACTTCCTCAAACAGTAGACTTCCACACATACATTACAGATACAACTCAGCACAAAAATCTAAAACGCAAAACACAGACAATCGGCAAATAGAACAAAAACTTTCTACGATAAATACGCAGATAAGCAACCTATCTAAAGAAGTTGGAAAAAATGTCGCATTTGGAATAGCTTCACCATATCGTGGTGATGTTACTTTAAATCATTACATTTCTGGTGCAGGCTCATCAAACCCTGATAGAGAATATATTATTTTGCGAGTTTCAGAAAGCGCATCTTCACCAGTTACTATTTCTGGTTGGCGATTAGAAAGTGGTACAACTGGAAAAGCCGCGATTATTCCAAAAGGAACTAAGATACCACGCTCAGGTATTGTTAACCCGTCGATGCCGATTGTCATTAATCCTGGCGAAGAAGCAATTATTTCTTCTGGGCAATCTCCAATTGGAGCGTCATTTCAAGAAAATATATGTACTGGATATTTTACACAGTATCAATCATTTTATCCTTCCATGCCTCTTGTTTGCCCAATACCAAAAAAAGAATTGGAAAGAAACTATCAACCACAGCCATATAGCCGAGACCTGACATGTATTACGTATGTACAACACATACGACGATGCACACTTGCTGCAACTATTCCATCAAACCTTACAACATCATGCTCAATATTTTTAACTGATTATATTAACTACAATGGTTGTGTTACGGCACATCAAAATAATATTGGTTTTCTTGGAAATACGTGGCGTATTTATCTCGGACGAACAAGCAGTATGTGGCGTAAACGTTACGAAACAGTTATACTGCGTGATGCTAAGGGAAGAACAGTAGATATGTTTTCTTATTAGTATTTTTTACTAATAAGAAGAAAATTTTGTAAAAATATGATATAAGATAGTCATCCGCCTATAGCTCAATTGGTAGAGCAGTGGCCTTTTAAGCCATTGGTTGTAGGTTCAAGTCCTACTGGGCGGACAAGCGAGTGAAAAGAATAATGAAATTATTCTTTTCCGAGCGCGGACGTTCAGCAGAAGCGCTAGCTTCTACTGGGCGGACAAGCGAGGAGAAAACAGTGTACACTGTTCCAATGAGTATGGAATTAGGACAGTATATATTTAAGAAAACGAATGTGTAATTTTTATTTATCACTCCGTTGGTAATTAGTTTCTTTTCAATGTAAGAATTCCTAATTCAGTGTTCAGAGAGTTGGTAATTCTTTATATATGCAAAAATCAATTGTCATAGCATCGCACGCTCTGGAACAATAGATAATATAAATTTTATTATGCACATCAAAAACCTTTATATGTGTAGAAATTTTGTTTAGTGTAATGAGTTATGCAAGAACAAACCACCCATCGGCAAACTCTTCGGGTGTACTTACGCCAATAATGTATTCTATATTGTTGTGTGCTTATACGCCTCATACACGGAAATAAATGAAAATGGTAGTATGTTTCTAAGTATCTCTAATAGAAAGTGCAAATCGTTCAATATCTAAAGATAGATCAGAGCCGGTGCGACGAGAGTTTCCTAAAACAGAAAGAAGAGTAAGTGAAAGCGAACATGCCTGCGTAGGAGTCCACATACGAGACCCTTTTTTCATAAGTTCCCTTGCCTTCCAATGTAATAATCCATGTATCATTTCAGGCGTATCTCCGGCACGAATAGCACGAATAATCTCAAGCCATAATACTGACGTATTTCGCAAAGCAAGTGCATTTACAAGAGTATTATTAAATACACGATGAATCTGTTCATTTTTTTTAGTATCAAAAATATATACTTTGCGTGCTTTTGTACTGATGGTATCTGGTGGAAATCCTACGCGCTTCGGTGCAATGATTACAATTGCATTATTTGTTGCAACGAGCGCATCAATACGAGCAGTTAATGCTTCACGAGTATCCGATGTAGATTCGGTGGTACTGTACGGATCATCAAGTAATACAAGGAGTCTATTTACAAAAAGTGAACCTGCACCAATAATAAACTCAAAGTTTTCGTTACTTAATTCATTTGGCATAAGATGGACATATGTTAATTGTGGTTCTTTTCCTTTTGCAGCAGCAATCCATGAGAAAGCATGCGTTCTAATACTGTTATTGTCTGAGCCAGTAAATAAATAAATCATGTTTTTCGATAATATTGCTGAAGTGTACCCCATGTATCTCCTGTTTTTATTTCAGTACGAAGCTCTATTCCTTTTGATTGTTCTTTTGTAAGTACGGTTTCCATAGTGTGTGCAATAATAGCAATAATTTCTTCCATTTTTGTGATGGAGACTTCATATACAAGCTCGTCATGTACTTGTAACAAAAGATGTGTGTTTGTCTCAAGATTCTTTTTTGATAAAGTATTCTGTACGCGTATCATTGCTATCTTTATAATGTCAGCCTGAGTACCCTGTATTGGCGCATTAATTGCCATACGTTCCGCTTGTGCCCGCACATATGGTAATGAGGACCGTATCTCTGGAAAATAACGACGCCGACCAAATAATGTTTCAGTATATCCGTCTTTACGTGCTGTTTCTTTCGTGTTTTCAAGATATTGTGCCAATTGATTAAATTCTTTAAAATATCTTTGATAGAAATCGCGCGCTTCATCAAGTGATGTACCGATTTGTTGCTTAAGTGCCTGCACACCCATACCATAAAGAATGCCAAAATTTATTATTTTTGCTTTTCTGCGCATGTCATCATCAACTTCATCAAGTGATACATGAAAGACACGTGCTGCAATTTCTTTATGTACATCACGATCAGTATGAAAAATGGAAAGCATTTTTTCATCACCTGATAGGATTGCTGCTATTCGTAATTCAATCTGTGAATAATCTAATCCTACAAAGACATAGGAATGTGAAGCAATAAACATATTACGAATTGAAGCTGCACGCTGACCATGGTTTGGAATATTTTGAAGATTTGGATTATGAGATGCCATTCGTCCAGTAGAAGTACCCGCCTGTAAAAAACTTGTATGTAGCCGATGATTAGCATCAAGCATCGCGGGTAAATTATCAATATACGTTGATAAAAGTTTTTGTATCTCACGATACTCAAGAATAGTATCAATAATCGTGTGTTGTTTACGAATCTTTTGTAATTCAGATTGGCGTGTTGAGCGATGCCCTGCGCTGGTACGCTTTTGTCTTTTTGCTAATAAATGAAGTTCGTCGAATAGTACTACACTAAGTTGTTGTGGAGAATTTATATTGAAAATATGTCCTGCTACTTTATATATTTGTTTTTCCAACACAGCAAGTTCTTTGTGATATTTTTTTGAAAGCATTGTACATAATGTTGTGTCAATAAGAATGCCGCGTTGTTCCATATTTTCAATTATTGGAATGAGTGGTTTTTCTATTTCTTTATATATATCTGCAAGACGTCCTATTTGTTCAATATTTTTGATAAGGCTTTTATATGCTTGTGCAAAAGTTTGTTGTTTTGTGTATGCAAGAATATCTTCGAGTGTTGGATTAGTTATTTCAGATGAGAGTAACCAAAGCATAATTTGTGCCTGAGTAAAATGTGCTGCAGAGAACTTCTCAATTGACTTATCAGTTTGTGTTGTCAAAGAATCATTATTACCAAACACTGTATATATACGATTAACAAGTGATTGAAATCCAAACTTTTGCATAAAATTTATTATTGTATCAAGATGTACACTTACATTCCATGGTGTTTTTGGAAGTGAAAAGACAATTGGTGCGTCAGTACGTATAACAGCGAGAGCTTTTGAAAAAACTGCATCATCTTCATGTTCTTTTAATAATGAAACTATTCTTGGTTTTATTCCTTTTGATATAAATATTGCTTCGTTTTTTTTAAGACTATCATATATTTGTTCCATATTTCCAAACAATTGTATCAATATTGTCGCTGTTTTTTCACCTATTCCAGGTATTCCTATAATATTATCAGAAGGATCTCCACGAAGACCTTTCCAATCTGGAATGTATTTTGGTGGAAAACCAAAACGTTTTTCTACGGCTTTTTCATTATATAAAATAGTATCATTTAGACCTTTTTTAAGTGTATATACTTGTACATTGTCACCTGAAACAAGTTGCATTGTGTCCATATCTCCAGATGCAATAATAATATCTATAGAATTATTAAAAAGTTTGTGTACAATTGTACCGATAATATCATCTGCTTCAAAACCAGCACGATCATAAATTGGAATTGAAAACGCCTTAAAAATATCACGAGAACGAATAATTTGTGCAATCAGTGCGTCGTCAGATTTCTGTCTATTTGCTTTATATTGCGCATCAGCCTGATGTCTTATTGTTGGTCCTGGTAAATCATAACAAGCAGCAATATAATCAGGATTTATCTCTTTTATTATATGAATAAGCATAGAAATAATTCCATAAAGTGCTCCTGTGGGTTCTCCTGTGGGTCCTGTAAAATCAGGAAGTGCGTGGTATGCACGATGAATTATAGCGTGTGCGTCAAGTAGAATTAGACGCTTTTTCTTTTTTTTAGTATCAGTCATATTTTATTCGTCGACGTGTTCCTGAAAGTATATTAATCGTAATTCTCATAGAGATGTATGGAAGTGTACCTTTTATACGCTCTGGCCACTCAATAAAAATAATGTTGTGAGGTATTGTAAAAAATGTGTCTGACACTATTGTGTGCAACATATGCGGGTCTTCCAGTCTGTATGCATCAATATGAATTAGATTTATAAATGAATTTACTGTGTTTTGAGAAATATCATATTCTTTCATAAAAACAAATGTCGGGCTTGTAATATTTGCTTTTACTCCATATTTTCTAAGTACACCGCGAACATACACGGTTTTACCAGCACCAAGATTACCCGAAAGTGTAATTATGGTTGCTTTTTTAGTTGTCGGGTGACATGTTAATAAAAAACGTGCTGCTTCATGTTCTGTCTCCTCTTCGGTATTTACTAATACTTCCATACCACTATTGTATCAGGCATACAGATTAGTGGTATAAGAGCTATGTACACGGTATGATATAAATATATGTCATTATCATTCGACGATTCTAAAGAATCTTCTACGCTCAAAAAAGAGCAGTTAAAAGAAGAGGAGGATGTACAGCAAATTCTTTCTAAAAAATATGGAATGCAGTATGTTGATTTGTCTATGTTACCGATTGATAATGGTGCGTTACGACTAATTGAAGAGAAGAAGGCCATACGCGCACAAGTAGCCGCATTTGCTAAAGCAGGCAAAAGTATTTCGATTGCAATACATAATCCAAATAATGAATACTTGCACATTGTATTGCGAGACCTTAAAACGCGTGGATATATGATAAAAAAATTTTTAGTATCCGATAGAAGTATTGAAAAAGCGTTATCACGTTACAGTGATCTTTCGTTTTCTGCTGAATCAACTGTTGGAGTATTTGACATATCAGCAAATGAGATGTTGAAATTTTCAAAAGAATTGAAAAATATATCTTCAATTCGTACACAAATTGAACAACTGGAAATAGAAAAAAATATTGAAAAGGTGTCTAGTCTGCTTGAATATATTCTCGCCGGAGCACTTGCTGTACGTGCTTCTGATATCCATTTAGAACCACAAAAAAATGGTATTCGTGTTCGGTTTCGTATTGACGGATTATTAACTGATGTAGCAACAATTGACTTAAAATTATATAAGCTGATTGATTCGCGAATAAAAATACTCTCTGGTTTAAAATTAAATATTCGTAATCGTGCACAAGATGGTCGGTTTAGTATTATATTACAAAATAAAGATATCGAGATTCGTGTTTCACTTATCCCAAACGCATATGGCGAATCATTTGTATTACGTCTTCTTGACCCAAGTTCAATTCAAGTTTCTTTTGAACAACTTGGTATACATCCAAAACTACTTAAACGCCTTGAGGAAGAAATTACCCGCCCAAACGGTATGTTACTGACTACAGGTCCTACAGGATCAGGTAAAACAACAACACTGTATGCATTTCTTAAAAAGATAGTAAAAACTGATATTAAGATAATTACAATAGAAGATCCTATTGAATATCATCTTGATGATATTGTACAAACACAAACAAACGCAAAGGTTTATACATTTGCATCAGGACTTCGCTCAATTGTTCGACAAGACCCGGATATTATTATGGTTGGCGAAATAAGAGATAAAGAGACAGCAAAAATCGCAATACAGGCTGCGCTAACTGGACATTTTGTGTTCTCAACTCTTCATACAAACAATGCCGCTGGAACATTCCCGCGTTTCGTTAATTTTGGTGTTGATCCAAAAGAATTTGCATCTGCAATAACAGTTTCAATGGCACAGCGTTTAGTACGACGTCTTGAACCAAATAATAGAAAGCAGATTCCTTTAACTGATAAACAAAAAAAGCTTATAGAGCATGTACTATCAACTATTGAAGATAAAACATTATTACCAATATCTAAGAGTGCATGGGTTCCTAAAATATTGTCAAAAAATAATGATGGTTATAAGGGAAGAGTTGGATTATATGAGGCTATTTTCATGGATGATGAAATGGGTATGTTCTTGCGTGACAATCCAAGTGAATCAGATATTGCAAAAAAGGCACGTAAACAGGGGTATCTTACAATGGCACAAGATGGTATCTTGAAAGCTCTGGCGGGTGAAACTACAATTGAAGAAGTACTTCGCGTTGTTGATATTAAGAGTGACTAAAAACCAAATATTTTAAAATATTTGGTTTTTAGTCACTCTTATTCCGTTCATAACCCTCCAAACATTCTTTCTGTTAAGAAAGGTCAATATATCGCCTGAGGGTACTCCCAGCAAATAAGCGTAACGCTCATAACCAGAAGATCCTTGGGGAAAATATCAATAAGCCGTCAAGCCTTGCTTGGAGGGTTATAAATAGAATAAATATACCTCATCAAAAAGTATATTATAAAAGAGCTTACGAACTATGTATTCGTGTGTTAGAATGGTATCACGTTACAATAATATGTCAAGTACACTTTCTTCAGATCCAGATAAAATTTTAGATTCAACTCTTAGACCGGAAACATGGAATGAGTATATCGGACAAAAGCAAGTAAAATCAAATGTCCATATTGTTCTTGAGGCTGCAAAAAAACGTAATGAAGTTCCAGAACATATGCTATTTTACGGTCCACCAGGCGTTGGAAAAACAACATTGGCACATCTTATTGCTAAAACAGTTAATGCTCCATTTAAAAGCACGTCTGGAGTAGCTATTGAACGCGTTAGTGACCTTGCTGCAATCCTTACAAATCTCGAACCAAATACTGTCTTATTTATTGATGAAATACATCAGCTCTCACATAAAATAGAGGAACTCCTATATCCAGCGCTTGAAAACGGAACACTTGATATTGTTTTGGGGAAAGGTCCTTCTGCTCGCACAGTTGAATTAACACTTCCACCGTTTATGCTCGTCGGAGCGACAACACGTGTAGCAAAAATCTCTGGACCACTTAGGTCTCGTTTTAGTGGTGGTGTATACCAGCTTGATTTCTATACTGATGACGACATAGAAAGTATACTCGCGCGCTCAGCGAAATTACTTGGACTATCCATTATAAAAGAGGTACTACACAGTATTGCTTCTAGAAGTAGGGCAACACCACGTACTGCAAACACTCTTCTAAAACGAATTCGAGATTTTAGTGAAGTGTATAATAAGACGTTTTCCATACTTGTGTGTGATGAGGCTTGTCAACTGTTTGGTGTAGATGAGTTTGGGCTTACAAAAGACGATAGAAGGTATCTAACAACGTTAAAAAATGGATTCCGTGGTGGGCCTGTTGGTGTACGAGCTCTTGCAGCAACACTTCATGAAGACGTTGAGACACTTGAACAAGTATATGAACCTTTTTTACTTCGTTTAGGTTTTGTTGAACGTTCACAGCGTGGAAGACTGCTCTCATTAGAAGGAAATATATACCTATCCAATATAAAAAATTTGGTATAATATCATATATAAATAAAATTATGTCAGGTCATAGTAAGTGGTCACAAATAAAAAGACAAAAAGCGATAACAGACGCCACTAAAAGTAAGGTATTTTCTCGTTTTGCTAGACTTATAACTCTTGAATCGAAAAATGCTAGTGGAGATATCGCAGCACCGACACTTAAAGCTGTTATTGACCGTGCAAAAGCAGCAAATATGCCTAAAAATAATATTGATAGAGCTGTTGCTAAAGGTATTTCAAAAGATGCCAATTCACTTGAACGAGTTATGTATGAGTGTTATGGTCCGTCGGGTATAGCCATACTCATTGATGCACTCACTGATAATAAGAATAGGACAACTCAAGAAATAAAACATTTACTTATTAAACAAGGTATTGAACTTGCTACTCAAGATGCTGCTTCATGGGCTTTTACAAAAAATAAAGATAATTCATATACACCTAATACGCAAACAATAGTAGAGATATCTGGAAATGATGAGAGAAAAATAGAAGCACTTTTATCTTTATTAGATGAACATGATGATGTGCAGAATATATACACAAACGCGAATGGTTATGAGAATACTTGCGATTGATCCCGGTTTTGATAGGGTAGGAATGGCAGTAGTTGAAGGTACGGCTTCTAAACCAAAGTTTATATGGAGTGATACTTATATACCACCCACTAAAAAAACTGTAGAACGACTTGCGGCAATTTTTAATTCAATAGAAATCTCATTGAAAACTTACTCTCCTAATATTTTAGCCATTGAAACACTTTTTTTTAATGTTAATAAAAAAACTGCATTGGGTGTTGCCGAAGCACGTGGGGTAATACTTGCTGTTGCTGGAATACACTCTGTTTCCGTAGTTGAATATTCTCCACAAACAATAAAACTTGCTGTTACAGGATATGGTGGTGCAAAAAAAGATGCTGTTATGAGGATGGTTAAAAAACTTATTGTACTTCCGGAAAAAAACCGTATCGATGATGAGTTTGATGCATTAGCATTAGGTATTACAGCATTATCAAATAAATATCCACGTGTATAAATAATTCTTATATATTTTAGTGGAAATTAATGATGCTTATTATATTTAAAAAATATAATAGCACTAACATGATATTATTATTAAAATGAATTTTAAAACTAAGAAAAAAAGAACTTCCGTTTACACTATTGGACGAGCACGTCCGTTTTTTGTTATTTTTTTATTATTCATTGGATTCATTTTTTTTATTGTAGGCGCTGGAGCAATATGGATTGCACTTACACCAACACCAGATATTGCCTCATTTACAAATAGAGAGGTAGTACAGTCAATGAAAATATATGATCGCACAGGTAAAGTACTTTTATATGATTATGGAAGAGATATAAAAAGGAGTATTGTACCTATTTCTGATATTTCTATGCCTATACAAAGAGCCGTTGTTGCTGTAGAAGACTCAAATTTTTATAGCCACGGTGGTATTCGTTTGTCTTCAATATTAAGGGCAATGTTTGTTGATATGTTTGGTGGGTCATTTGCACAAGGAGGGTCAACTATTACACAACAAGTAGTAAAAAATACGATTTTAACAGATAAAAAAAGTGTTGTACGAAAAATACATGAGTGGGTGCTGGCGATAAAACTTGAACAGTATTATTCAAAAAATCAAATATTGGATACTTATCTAAATAATATGCCTTTCGGAGGTACACTATATGGTGTTGAAGCAGCAAGTGAAGCTTTTTTCCATAAAAATGCCAGTTCTGTTGATTTAGCACAAGCTGCATATCTTGCTGCTCTTCTTCAAGCACCTACATATTATTCTCCATATGGACAACATATACAGGCTTTAAAAAATAGAAAAAATTTCGTGTTATGGAGAATGAAAGAAATTGGTTTTATTACTCCACAACAATATACACAAGCATTTAATGAAAAAGTAATTTTTTATCAGAATAAAAACTCAGGAATAATCGCTCCTCATTTTGTCTTTTATGTTATTAATAAACTTGAAAATAAATACGGTTCACAAGCATTAAAATCAGGATTGAAAGTGATCACAACACTTGATGTACCATTACAAGAAAAAATGCAATCTATTGTAACAAATTATGCAAAAGAGAATATGAAGAAGTTTAATATAAAAAACGAAGCTGCTGTTGCAATAGATCCACATACTGGTCAAATACTTGCAATGATTGGGTCACCGGATTATTTTGATGTAAAAATTGATGGTAGTTTTAACGATACCATCGCATCTAGGCAACCTGGTTCAACATTTAAACCATTTGTGTATGCTGTGGCGCTTGAAAAAGGATTTACAAGAAACACAGTTATTTTTGACCTTCCTACACAATTTTCAACATCATGCTTACCTAAACAAAATACAAATGATATACCTCCATGCTACGCTCCAATAAACTTTGATAATAGATTTCGTGGACCGATGACATTTACAACAGCTCTTGCTCAATCAATTAATATACCTGCAGTAAAAGTTCTTTATTTAACAGGTATCCAACCTGTTATTAATTTAGTAAGGTCAGCCGGATTAACAACTATACAAAACTCATCAAAATATGGTTTATCATTTGCACTTGGAGCAGCTGACGTAAGACTACTTGATATGGTTGACGCATATGGTGCGTTTGCAACCAGTGGTATACATAATAAAACCACATCAATACTTGAGATTATAAAACATAATGATTCTGTTATAGATAAATATATATATCATCCTATTAGAATTATGCCAGCATCAGTTGCGTATGACATATCAGCTATATTATCTAGTAATACAGCGCGCTATCCAGAATATCCACCTATAAACCCGCTTCATTTTCCAGGATATGATGTAGCTGTAAAAACAGGTACTACAAATAAATTCAGAGATGCATGGACTATCGGTTATACACCATCAATTGTAATAGGTGTATGGGCTGGAAATAATAATAATTCACCAATGGTAAAAAAAATTGCTGGATATCTTGTTGCACCAATGTGGAATGAAATAATGAAGTATGCATTAACAATGTATCCTAAAAAATATTTTGGTGAACCTACTGTGATTCCAAATAATATTTCTCCCATATTACGTGGACAATATATTATTCCAAACAAAATAGGTGGTTACGAGATTCATAATTTATTATATTGGGTTTCGAAAAATAATCCATTAGGAGTACAACCGCATAATCCTTTTATTGACCCACAATATAAATATTGGGAGTACCCAATATCGCAATGGATAAAAAATAATAATATTTTACACGCAAAATAAACTAAAAGATAGTTGAAACAACGATTCCGTTTTCTTTCATTTCTTTAAGTATAATATTTTCTTGAATATGTATCTCAGTTTTTATAATGGGACTTGTTAAAACAGTAAGTATATTATTATTATATTGTATTGCAGACGCTGATATTTTAATTCCTATATTTTTAGAAAGAATATTCGCACAAATATATTGAGTACGTGAAAATTGTATGTATGATTTTTTGTTATTAGATAAAATATCTTCAATTGATTTCATATTTTATGAATTATTGATTCATAGGCATAATAAGGTATAAAAATGAATTATCACCAACACCTTTTATAATAAGTGGTTGACCTATATTATTTGCTTGAAGTGATATATTTTCTGTTTTAATAAGTGATAATGGTGTCTGAAGATAATGATAATTAAAAGAAAGTTCTATTTGATCTCCTGATATTTTTGCTGGAATAGAACCTGTTGAGGAACCAGTATCATTATTATGTGATGAAAGTATTATTGATTGTTTCTCTGTATCAAATAAAAGTGTTATTTTTTGAAAAGTATCTGAAAAAACACTTATATGTTTAAGAAGTGTTTCAAAATCTTTACGTAATATAATTGCATTTTTTATTGTTTGTTTTGGTATGATTTGTTTATAATCTGGATATGTACCATTTGTAAGTCTTGTGGTTACAGTGTTACCATCCCATTGAATAGCTAATTGATGCTCATCAATTAGTATTGTAAGTTGTGTGTTTGTTGGTATTGTTTTTAATATATCTGAGATATTTTTTGCAGGTACAAGAAAAGAAATATTTTGTGGAATGTTAGATGGTATTGGTTGTATTTTTTCAATTAAACGAAAAGAATCAGTTGTTACTGTTGTTAATGTGTTAGTTGTGAACGAAAAAAATAAACTCGCAAGTTCTGGACGTATACTTGATGTTGATGCACAAGAAACAGTAGTTTCAATAGCTGAAGATAATATTTTTCCATCTAATAAAAAATTATTTTTATTAGATGGAAGTGGAATACTTGGAAAATCTTCATGTGAAATTGTTTTTACAATACTTTTAATATGATCTGTAGAAATAATTACAGTATCACCTGTTTGTTCAAGTGTTATAACACCATTATTGTTTAATGTTGGTGTTATTTGTTGAATAATATTAGCTGGAATAGCGACAACACCATTTTCTTTTATTTTTCCAAAAACTTTAAAATCAGCAGCTATTTCAAGATTATTTGCTCTAAATTTAATCCCATCATCTCCTGCGATGATAACAATACAAGACAATACAGGTAAACTAATGGAATTTCTCTGTGTAAAGAATATTATCTTATGCACAGCTTCAGAAAATTCTTTTTTTTCTATTGTTATAAACATATATTATATAAAAAATAAAATTAGCTCTTTATTAGCACTGTGGAAACTGTGTATTTACGATTAAAACATAATATAATCAACATATCTTTAAATTTCTGAAATATTAAAACATGTTGATTAATATATAATAACTATATTATATATATTAACACATAATATATTATTACTCTGGTCTATAAATATACTGCTTTTATTAATGAAATATCCACAATATTTTATATACTAATTAACAATTAATGCACAGACTATACATATTTATTTTAATAATGAACGTATATCATCTAATTCTTTTTCCAAATAAGGATCTTTTTCCAACTCTCTTTTAATTTTATCACACGAATGAATAACTGTTGTGTGATCACGTCCACCCAACTCAATACCTATACTTGGGTATGAAATATTAAAGTCTTCACGGAGTATATACATAATTATCTGTCTTGGCCTAACAATCTCTCTCCTTCTAGTTTTTTTATAAATAACATCTCTATCTATGTTATAAAATTCACATACTTTAGAAATTATTTGTTTTACAGATACAGATTTATTTGATTTTGAGAATGAACGTAATAATTGTCGTACTTCTAAAAGATCAGGTGGTAATTCTTTTGTTTGTGTATAGCACACAATTGTATTAACAGCTCCTTCAATTTCTCTTATACTACCTTGTATTGTTATTGCAATATATTCAACAATCTCATTAGATAAATTAATTGAATTGAAAGATAATTTTTTATTTATTATAGCTATTTTCGATTCTAAATCCGGTTCACCAATATCAACCATCATACCTGCAGAAAACCTACTTCTCAATCTTGCCGCTATATCTGGAATAGCCGATGGTGCTCTATCTGATGAAAAAATAATTTGTTTATTTGTGTCATATAATGCATTAAAAAGATGAAATAATTCTTCCTGTGATTTTTCTTTTTTTGAAAGGAAATGAATATCATCCATAATAAGTAAATCATATTGACGATACTTCTCTTTAAACCTATTTGCTGTACCTTTTTGTACAGAATCTATATAATCAACAGCAAATCTTTCAGATGTTAGATAATATACTTTACGATTAGGATATATTTTTTTAAATTGATTTCCAACAGCTTGTATTAAATGTGTTTTTCCACGTCCTGTATCACCATAAATAAAAAGAGGATTATATGTAATACCTAATTCACGCATAACAGCTTGTGCTGCTGTATATGCCATTTCATTAAAAGAACCAACAATAAATGAATCAAACACATATCTTGGGTTTAAATTATCATTTCTATCAACATAGAAATCACTAAGTGGGAGTGTTGTTGTCGGTTTCTTTTTTGTAATATATATGGGTTTTTTATACTCTTCTTTAACGATTACATATTCAATATTTCTAAATTCATAAGATACAGATCTGATAATTTTTAAAATTATCAGATTAAATTTTTTTAAATACCATTCTTTAAAAAACTGACTTGGTACAGCTATATATACAACACCATTTTCTATTTTTATAATAAAACTTTTCTTAAACCATGTATTAAAATTTGCTTGAGAAATAGAAAGTTCTATCTGTGTTAACACATACTCCCATAATTCTTTTAAATTAAGTGACGAGTGTGTCTTTTCAAATGTATTCATATTGTTGTCATTATACTCCAAATGTTTAAATTGGATACAATAACAGAAAATATAGGTATTTTGCATTTTTTATAATAACCTGTTAATATCATGTGGATAGTATGACAAAAAGAACGTATCAACCAAAAAAACGAAAACGTGCAAAAACACATGGATTTCTTTCACGTTCAAAAACAAAATCAGGCAGAAAGGTTATTCGTAATAGAGCAAGAAAAGGTAGAAAAGAACTTACTGTGTAAATAATATGTCAGCAGTATGTAAAATGGACAGGAATGATGTGTCCGCCCTACTGCATTCAAAAAAACCAATAAAGTCAACACATTTTTCTGTTATATGTAGTAATAAGATAAAAGGACACGCTATTATTATTGGAAAAAAAATTGAAAAACTTGCTGTTAATAGACATAAAACAAAACGACGTATATTTTCAATACTTAATACAATAAATTCTAAAAATACAGGATATATTGTTTTTGTAAAAGTAAAGATATTATCTATTCCATATAAAGATATACAAACAGAGCTACTATCACTTATAATGAAAAATATAAACTAATATTGTTTTTATGATATCAAGTCTTTTTCATACCTTTTTCTATAACCCAATTTATAATTTATTGGTTATTTTAATACATATTATACCAACAGGAGATGTTGGTATTGCTGTTATTATTATTACTATTATTATTCGTTTTATCCTCCTCCCTTTTTCTTTATCTGCTGCGCGCACACAACACGCAATGAATTTTCTCACACCTGAATTGAATAAAATTCGTGAACAACATAAAGATAATAAACAACAACAAGCAAAAGAAACAATGGCTCTTTATAAAGCATCAAACGTAAATCCATTTTCAAGTTTTATTGTTATGTTTCTTCAGATTCCAGTACTTTTAGCACTTTATATGGTTTTCCTTTATGGTGCACTTTCTACAATTGATCCACATATTCTTTACTCATTTGTTTCTTCACCGACAATTATATCAATGAAATTTTTAGGTATATTTAATATGGCATCAAAAAGTATTATTCTTGCAGTATTTGCTGGTATTGCACAATATTTTCAAGCAACACTTACAATTAAACGTACTAAAACAATTCAACAAAAAGGTAAAATGAAAGATGTAAGTAATATTATGAATACACAAATAAAATATGTGTTTCCAATAATTATTGCGATTGTTGCTTACTCAACATCAGGAGCAATTGCACTTTATTTCACCACCACTAATATATTTGGTATTTTTCAAGAGAAATATCTTCAACGTTCATTAGTTAAAGTAAAAACTGTACAACAAAATAATAAATAAAAATTTTATTATTTAACTTATATATTTATAAATATAATTTGAATATATACACTAAGGCTGAAGTCTAAATGACCATAATGATCCATCTCTTTTATTTATAAACGATAGTATATGTTGTTTTGGATCAACCGAGGGAGCGATAATATCAAACGGTTTCTTATTCTCTTTTGTAAGATTAAACAATAATTTTACATACCTATTTTTCATATTGATTTTCCATATATTATCTGTGAATGAAATTTTACCTTGGTACCAATCATCTGGGTAAGATGCTACTGGTGTTTTTTCAGGAATACCACAATATATAGCAGTATCATCTTGTGACCATACACATTTATTTGAAATAGTAGAAATTGGTAAATTAATCATTGTGTGGTTCGGTATAGATATTATTCCCATTTTTATTAAACCATCTGGACTATCATAATTTATAAGCGCCTCTGTACCGGCGTGGTTTATCAATGCAGTCAATCCTTTTTTTGGTCCAGCAACAGTAGTAAACATACCTGTCTTTTTATTTACAATAAATGCATACCCACCAATATCTGCAGACGGTTTAGTATATATGAAATAATTTTTCAAGCCCGCAAACATAACCCGTATATTTGTAAGTGGTGTTTGAAAAGCTGTATATATATTAGCAGCATCTTTTTGTGCACTTTTTATTATTGAACCATTCTCTCCAGAAGAGACCATAAGAATATTATCAGTTCCTTGTGTAAGTATTTGAGTTAATTCTTGTGGAAGGAAAAAACCACCAATTCCATTCTGTGGAAGCGCGTATGTCGCAATTTCACCATTACCAGTGTTTCCTGTGTGAGATATATAACGTACGTATACCAATGATCCGTCTGATAACCATACTGCTGAATTTATTCCTGGGATAGTTTTATTTGAAATACGCGTTTGTCTACCTGTTAAAGAATTATATTGATATATATTACCACTCTGTTGGTCTATATATTTTATAATAACTACTGCGTTAGTTAGTGTTGATGTGCTGTTATTTTTGATATCAAGAGAAAATATTGCTGGTACAACAGGGCCAGTGCTTATTTGCACAAGCCTTGCGAGTGTGTTTGTTGTACTGGTTGTAGTTCCTGTCCCATTGTTTATACTACCAGTGGTATACCTATTGTTATTAGTTATATTTGTTGAAGAAGTATTCTCTTTTACAACTGGGAATGATGATTGTGTAGTAGTGTTTGATTTTGTAACAACAACATATGCACTATGATTTGCGAAGAATAAAACATACACACCGATTCCAATCGCAATGATGAAAAAAAAACTTATAATAATGAGTGTCTTTCGCATATTAGGTTTATATTAAAATTGGGTTATATGTTATACATAATAGTATTAATTAAAAAACAATATTAATTGTATAAATACACACCAGATTTGGGTCTGTTGTGCTTTTACAATTATATTCAGCTATATTAGTATAATCCTTAGCTTTTTGGCTTGAACAACCACCGCTCACTTTTATGCTCTCAACAAGTCTGGTGCCGGTAGGGATAGTTTCTTTACACAACTGTGTATTTTGAGACTGTACCGCCGGCTGTGTTATTTTGACACTGCTAGTTCCAAGTTTCATAGATAATGCTGATGGATTAATAAATTGAAAGACAACATATGGAGAAAGTACGAGAACAAGACCAAAAATTGCCATCATTATTTTATGTCTGCCAGCTTCTTTATTAGTGACACTTGCACCACTTCCCATCCAAAGGAAACCACCCCAAACAATCTCAAGAACAGCTAATATAACAGCAATACCAATTGCATATGTATACAAACTATTTACAAAATGAACTAATGATGTTGATGCTGCATAGTTTGTGAATGCCGGGAAACTTGTCAACGGTGCGAATCCGCTAGTAGTGAGCATATACCGTATATTTTTTTTACTGTCTTTAAATCTAAAAATATCCATAATTATATTATAAGCCAAATAACCCAAAACTACCTCCTGAATTTGATCCAAATAACAATGATAATTGTGTTTTTGCGCTCTCGTACGTTGTGTTATTTTGCGCCAAGACACTTAAAATAGTGTTTCCACTCCCTATACCCTTAGGGCGTACAGTTAATAAATTACCTGTCTGTACATTTGTGCCGTTTAAAAACCATGTAATATTCGGATCTCCATTTTTGGTAGAAAAACCATATGGAACTGCCGCAAAAGTTGATTCTACTGAACCAATTGATTTTATAGAAGAAAGTGTATGAGTATAATTAATACCAGTGAGAGGATTATCTTTATATATATAAACAGTAGGCGTACCAGCCATTAGTGTAATCTCTCGTTGCGCAGCTCGTGTACCACGTTGGTTTTTTACTAATACAGAGAACACCTCTTTCCTGTACGGAAGAGGAGCATTCACTAATACCGAATCATTTCCTATACCTGAAGCAGCAAGTGTTTGCCCGTTACTTTTCCAAACATATGAAAGAACAGAAGGATTAGTTCCGTTAGTTTGTATATTTGGTATAGCCACAAGCCGTATATTCCCTGTTGTCGGAATAGTTGGTGAACCAAGATATCCTAAAGGTGCCGTAGCCAATGGTTCAACCACTAATGCGACGGATGCTGGATGAATAGTAATCGCTTGTTTGTATATATGCCCGTTTGACGTCACTGCTATAACTATATACATAGGAACACCAACAGTACCAGTAGTAAATGAAATGGATTTTGATCCTGTACCGACACCAATCTTTTTCTTATTTATATAAACAGAAAATATACTGTTAGTAGTTGAAATTGAATTACTTGAAATAGAAATTGTTGCACGTGAATATGGCTGAGGATATGTTGGTGTCAAATTGATAAAAAATGGTGTCAAATGAGTTGTTTGTGCGAATATATTATGTGGTACAACAATAAAAAATACCCCTAACACAATAATTATTAAAAACTTTTTCATATTATTAAGTATAACGCATTAAGTGTATTTATAGCGAGTATTATTTCAATCTGTACTAATCTTTTTTAATAAATAAAATCATAGATACTTTGTTATTATTGTGTTACAAATTGCTGTGATAGCAATCTTTGTTGTCTGTTATATGCGAGCAATCTTTTTTTATACTGTAAAAAAGCATCTCTATCGTCTTCCATAACTGTCATAATAATGATAGTAATACCTATAAGTAGTGATGGTATTATATTTATAAAAGGAATAAGACCAACAATAAGACTTATAACCGCTGCCACTAAGCGTTTTCTTGATCTCGTGTCCAAAAATGATATGCCTGCTATAGTGAACCAAAAGTAAAATAACATCCACGCGAAAAAATCGATTGCATCAGATAAAATATCACCGACAAAACCAATAACTGCCGAACCGATACCAGTGAAAATTTCAGCGCCTCCTACAGCTAAGGCTGCTACCGCGCCACCAGCTACACCAAGTGCCTCCGATACACCACTACCTAAAAAGGATGTTTTATTTGTTATATATACACTAGTTATTCCACCAATAAGTAATGGTGCTGTTATAAAAAATATTGAGAATATAAAAATAAATATACTGAAGAAAAACGCCACACTAAACATAAGAACTGCGCGAGTAATGGGCATTTTTCTTGTTGGTGGTTTTGGCTGTAATAATTGCTTCATATTATCCTAATGTTGTTTTTCTTGCTCTGCGTCAAAACGGTTTTTTTCTTTACTTATAGATAGAAGTTGTGAAGGATCTGAAGTGATAATTTGATCTTCAGTATAGGAAGCTACGATTTTAATTGCCACATGTTTTAATCCTGCAAAAAACAATCCTTCACCAACGCCAGACTCTAAAAGTAAATATTTTTCCTCATCCGTGAGGTTAAATGTTTTTTGCAGTAGATCAACTGTTGTTGGGGATTGTTTAAGCAGAATCTGCAATGATGAGTTTGTAAGAATAGGTTTTCCATATGGTGAGCGCAAGAAATCTTCAACATCTTGCGTAATAGTGGCAACACCAAGATAGTATTTTCGTCCGCGCTTAGCAATAGAATACAAAAACGATGCGGTATCTTCTGATTTCATCATCCACCACGCCTCATCAATAACAAGTAATCGCTTTTTTAAATTATGTCGTACAACATTCCAAATATGTCTAGAAATTATATACATAGCTACTGGCTTAAGCTCGTCTTCCATATCACGAACGGAAAAGACAATAAATTGTCGATTAATATCAATATTGGTTGGTTTATTAATAAAACCGGACCATGAACCACGTGTGTATTTCGCAAGACGTTCTACAAGCGAATCACTTCCCTCCATACCTATCAATACTGTTTCAAAATCTGCAAGAAGTGGTGGTTCAGTATTTGAAAAATCAGTTTCTCCAGTGATATTTTTTAGGGCGTAAGTTTCAGCAATTGCACGATCTACAATAGAATCTTCCTCGGGACTAAGCCCGCCGAGCATAATTCTAAATAGACCAACCAAAGTAATAATATTGTTACGTAAAATATCCTTCGGATCCTCGTCCTCTTTAACTGGCGGTAGATCAAATGGATTGATATGATGTTCAGAAGAAAGTGAGATGTTGAAAGAGCGACCATCGGTTGCCTCTGCAAGTTGTTCATATTCTCGTTCAGGATCAATAACAATCACATCAGTACCAAACATAAGAGAACGCAAAATCTCAAGCTTAGCAGCATATGATTTTCCAGAACCGGATTTTGCAAAGAATACTGAGTTATAGTTTTCTAGAGAGAATCGATCAAAAAGAATTAATGAAGCATTATGCCGATTTATGCCATAGAGAATACCGCGATCACTAGTCAGATCAAATGATGTGAACGGAAAAATAGAAGAAAGTGGTTCAGTGTTTAATTTTGATTCAACCATAAGTTCATCATTTTCAAGCGGTAGTATTGTACGAAACCCTTGTTCCTGCTGAAAAAGTGCCGGCTTTGTATAAATTAATTGTGCGTCTAAAATACTGCGGATACTTATCTCAGTTTTACTTAACTCTTCTTTTGAGTCTCCATATATTGTTATATATAACCCAACATCAAAAAGACGCTCCCTAGCTTGTTGAAGCCGATCACGTAGCATCTCCAGGTTTTGATATGCGGCATCAAGTTTTGGATCTCGTACTAACCCATGATGCTCTCTTTCGTTTATTTGACTCTGTACATCTGCAACTTTTTTCTGAAAGTTATGAAGCGCTTCCTCAGTATCAATAGGGTGTATAAAAATGGAAACGTCAAGTACTTTATCAAGATTAATAATAGGAGAAAACCATCCATCACTTAAAAACGCCGGGTATGACACGGTATAAAATGTACGAGCAAATTTTTCATTAAGTGATATTTCTTTAGAACCTATTTTTAAAGCAGTCGGTGCAATTGTATCAATAAGATTTAATTTATTCTGCGTATAAATATTCCCAGGTAGAACATTAGAAAAATCTAATGCCCCTCGCTCTTTTTTATTTTTATTGAAGAAATTAAAAAGTGACATAATTTTTTATGAAAGACGAATAGGGTCTTCTATCTCACCAGGGTTAAATGACCTGAAGAAAAGCTCAATAAGTTCTTCTGTACCGAGTGAAATAGTACGTACTCCTGTTGTCGATATACTTGATGCAACTAACGCCATTCGTTCTTGCAGTTGTGTACGTGCCTCTTTAAATATCTCTTCACTACCAGTTGTCTGTTCACTAACCTTATTTTTATTATGACTGACAAATCCTGAAAATAAATGTTGTGCAGCTTCTGTGCTATTTTGCGAATAAGGAACAACAATATAAAATGATTTAGTCATAATGTTGGTGTTTTCCGTAAAAGTTTTAATAAATGACATATATTCCCGTAACTGAATACGCAATAGTTCTGTTTGTTGTTTCTTCTTTTTTTCCTCTAAAAGAGAAAGATATGGACGAATATCAATTTTACGTGACTGCACCACTATTTGTATAGAAAAATCAAGAGTGTTAAGAAATGTTTGAAATCCACTGATAATAGCATTTTGTTCATTGGAAGATTTCAATTCAAAATTAATTGATGAGCACATCAAAACCCCACGATACCCTCCGTTTTTAAGTATAATAACTCCTTCACGAATATCTTTAATCGGAACGAAGTTTTGTGCTGATGTTGCATTTGTTGTAGACATAATAAATTACATTTGAGTATTTTCTGGTATACGTGCGACATCAAGTGATCCTGCAAGCTCGCGTAATTTACTTCGTGTAAGCCTAACAACACGTACTGGCGTCTTTTTTTCGTGTACTGCTGTTGGTTGTGATTTTACAGATGTATATTTTTTCCATAGGAAAAAGCGTGAGGATGTATAATATTTAATTGCTGCTTCAACAGTATGTTCGAACGGTTTATTATTTATTTTATAGAACGCTAACGCACTGGCAAAACCGACTGTTGGTATTCCTAACAAAACCGCAATAAAAAACGGCAGATAACGTAATAATAAAAAAAGCAATCCGATACCGCCTGCTATATAAACAAATTGTTTAAGAGTGAGCGGACCGATGATTTTACTCTCCATTTCAATAAATTGTGGTACTTGATGCTCCATGTATATATTAGTATATCTGAAAAATGATACACTGTCTGTGCTGTTTTCCACTTAGTTGGCGTCACACTAACGGTTCTCTGTAAGGATCAGCAGTATATTTTTCCACGATTGGTTTTTTAGGTGGTGTAGGAATACTCTGAATTGTTGAATGTTCTGGATATGGTGGTTGTTGAGTTGGTTTTTTAATATCCTGAATAGGATGCTGTATTTTCATTTGTTCTCGCAGTGGTGAAAACACCATTATTTCTATATCATGCATAATGTTATCTACGTTATTTTTATCAAAGCCGTTATTTATCAATACATCGGATACTTCTTGAGGGTTCTCCACCCCGATAAGCATAAGAAGTAGCTCATTTTCAAGTACTGCAGATTGTTTTGTTTGAAGCTCATATCGTTGTGCGAGTGTTGTAGCGACGACTACATATTTTTTTTCTAACAAAAAACCTTTAACTTCTTCAGGTACATTATCTATAAACGCTCGCAGGCTTTCTTGTAGCGTTGGCACCTTTTTTGAATCTACATCAGTATAGGTATCTTGGTGTTTGGAAGTTTTTTGTGGTGTATTCATAGATGTTTATTTATAACTTTTTAAAATATATCGTAGACTTATGAATCTTGTTCAGAAATATCTTTTTTATCTTTCGCGGACTCTTTGAGTATTTTTTCAATCGTATCAACAAACTTTTCTTTATCATCTTTTGTTGCATCCTTAATAATCTTTTTTGCTACGTCTTTACGCCATTTACTACCGTACATACCAAGACCATAACTAAGTTCTCGCATGTTCTTTGCATATAATATCTGGGGGAAGTTTTTTGATTCACGTTCTTTCATTTCGGATGTCTTTTTTGCAACATTTGCTTCACGCTTTGTTTGTTCGGTAGTAAATTGTTTATTAACATCCTCAGTTTGTTTTGTTTGCTGATTTATTATATCGTTCTTCTGTGTTTGCAATGTTTGCAGATCTTGCTTGAGTTCAGCTAAGTCATTAGGTGATTTTATAAAAGTAGAATTAATGGAATCTTCTATTTCTTTAATTTTAGTATCTATTTTTTTAAGTTCAGCGTCACTGTCTTCATTTATTTTCTCTATAGTATTATCAAACTTTTCTTTTTCGTTTGTGTTTATGTCTTGAAGTATCGTTACCCCTTCTTTCATTCGTTCCGTCTCTTCCTTATCTGCTTTTGTAGGTCTGAGACTCTTCGAATATTCCTCAGTTTTCTTAATCTTCTCTTCTTCTGCGCCTCTATACCCTCCTGTTTTTGTTTTTCCCGCACCAATTCCTAACGCACTAAGTCCACCACCAATCTTTGTGGCACGTACATCAAAACTTGATTTTGCTGCCCTATCCAACATATCGCCACCAATTCTTCCAAATACCGCACTTCTCCCAATTTTTGAGCTTCTCCATTTTTCAGAAAGACGTTGACCACTCCATCCGATTGTTTTCTGACCTAACCATCCTACCTGACCAAATGTTGCTCGCCCGCTTATTTTGGTTGCGAAACCAGCTGCTTTATTAGATAAACTTTTTGCTACAATGAGAGATACAATAAGTAAACCAATTATAACGGAAAAAGTTAAAAGTAATCCTGACATTGATGTCGTACCTGGACTGCTCACAGCCGTCCCGTAATTTACTCCGCCAGTAATTGAACTAACAAATGTGCTTTGTGCCATTTTTGTTACCACAAGAAGAAATAATAATAATACAGGAGCTAATATTGTTTGGCTTGCAAGAACATGCCACCATTTTTTTCCATAAGAGCTTATAAGTGGTATGCCGGCAAGACCGATGAAACCGATAGGTGAAACAATTAAGAGAAACAGTAACACTACAAATCTGGAAATAAGCATGATTGCAATAGCTCCAAATACAAATGCCAATATGAGAAACATAATAATTCCCAGCAATGCGATCTCTACTTTTTGTCCTGCAGGGAGCTTCGCATTTACTGTACTATATATACTACTTGTTTTTACTGCAGTCATTACTGCGTTTGATATTGGCTCAGGGCTTGCGTTAAATGATGTTGGGATAGAGCCACCGTTTATTTGTGCATAAAATTGCGTCGCAAACACATTTCCAGTATCAACGATAAATTCGGTAAAAAATAGTGAAAAATTCAGTAGTATGGCAACGAGAAGCAGTTTTGGTAATACTTTTTTTGCTCCATAGGTTACATTATCAAGTATCGTTGCGATACCGATGGCGATAAAACCAAATACAAGCAAAATGTTTCCAAGGTCGCGGAATAAAGCCCATGCTGTTTGTAGACTTCCAATATCCTTAATATAATATCCCATGCGAACAACAGTGTAATACATCGATGCTCCCATAAGTGTTGCTGCAAATTCTACAAGCCAATGGAAAGGTGTCATGAGCATAAGAAGCATATCTGACAGAATTCCAGGTGAACTGGTATTAGACGCAAATACAAATGAAGTTGGGAACACAATAAATATGAACATTAATACAATTAATGTTGTCAGCTTTTTTTGTGTAAAATATTTCTGTAAATATATAAGCATATATTATTCTTCTATGAACCACCCCAGTTATTTGAATTAGACGAATTCAAATTATTGATACACTGCTGCACTTGTGTTTGTAGTACTTGAAGTTCAAGGTTTGCACTTTGTGCAATTTTGTTCATAGTACCAACAGTTGTTGTCATACCTTCAAATGATAGACTATTAGTCTGCGCTTGTGAGATTTGTTGTACCGTTGGTAATGTACCGTCCGTAATTATTTTTTGAAATTCTGCGCCAACTGCCGCTATTGATGTTGCAGACCCACTGTTTATCGCAACTTGTGCATTAGATTTTATTTGTTCAAGTTTAATAAGCCCGGTTCTCGCTGATGTGATAGATACTTGTGTCTCCGAATACTTAATGATAACACCATTAAGAGATGCTTTTGCGGTTACAATATTTGAGTATGGTACAGGACACGAGCTGTTTGGTGATGTGTAGTTAATCAATGAGCGTAGAGCATTTTCTGCACGACTTTCTGAACTAAGAATCTTTTGTAGGTTTGATATATATTGATGTATGTTACTCTCTTTACGGTTTATAGCATTTTGTAAAGATGTGTTTATTTGGCTAAGGCTTCCTGTTGGAGTTCCGTTTTTGTATTGACTGATATAAGATGAACTGCCTCCTTGAGACAGAGATGCTATACCAAGTAATCCACCCCCACTTCCACCTCCTATTGCTTTTGAAACAAGGTTTTGTGCGAGATTACCTATAATTTCACTAATTTCATCAGCAGATACAAGAGAGCTAATTCCTGAGCCAAGAGCTTTATCAAGCTGTGCTTTAATTACACTACCAGGTGTTTGTATAGAACAGCTTGTACCATCACTATTACAGTTTGTTTTAGACAAAAAGCCTTGTGCCCAATTTGCTTCTACCACTTTGTTTGTTTGAGCATTTGATACACTTGTATTAAGTGCGTTATTTGCTCCCTCGTATGCATAGTATGGATTATTGTTACTGTTTGCATTTATTGCTTTCCATCCATTCCATCCACCTGCACCGAAGTCTCCATTGAGGAAAGCGTGCGTGTTTGGTACTGTATTAGACAGTGTTTCGGTGTGTGCAGACCAATAATTAGAAGCTGTATTTTTAGTGTATGTAGTATTTACAGCATTTGCGATAGTTCTATTATAAGATTGAGAGTATGATGAACCGGTTCCTGCGCCAGTAACAAATCTGTTTTCAGCAAAATCACCGGTTTGCCCGATATATTTTTTAAGATTGGTCACAAAGCCAGGTCCACTAGTACCGTTTTGGTTAATATGATGTTCTGCGATATTTGTTACAAGATCGCTTGTGATTGATCGTAATGTAGATTTTGCTATTATCCACGCAATAGGGTCAAGTGCATACTCTTTTGTAACAAGTGACGCGGTAAGAATATTTCCAGCTACGATTTTAATGCCATTAATAATTGTTTTTGCCACTACTGTCGGGTCAAGTACAATACCCAAAAATGCATACACTGGTCTTGGCGCGGAAACAAACATACCACCAGCAAGAATAAGAAGCATGCTTATTCCTATTAATGTACGCTTGGCATCTTGTTGTAAATTATGTACACTCATAGTTTTTGTTGTTGCTGTGTTGCAGTTATTTCATCCATTAGATTTACAAATGATGCTCCAGGATCTCCAGGCTTAAGCACTACTCCAGAAGAACGAAATACATCACCCATATCGGTAAACGCCTGAGCAAGTGCCAATGCACTTTTTTTATATTGAGAAAGAGCAAGCATAGTAATAATTGGGTCGGTATTTATTTTTGCAAGATTATTTATTACACTTGCCATACTCGCGTAAGCATTAATCATTTCAAGATGTGCTTGTACGACTTCTGTTGGAACTGTCATTTGTGCCAACGCAGCCGCTGCAGCACTACAGATATCAGCGATTGCTTGAATATGTGCAACTGCCGATGTATTAGAATTTTGTGCTGCTTCTTGTAAATATATAAGCACGCCTTTATCTTGTGATATTGTATGTTTAGAAAATGCCTGTTGCACTCCCGCAGCATACGCGCGCATTGCGGCCGTACCTGACCCACCTATTTTAATTTGAGAAAGTGTGCGATATGGTGTCGGTGCAGTTACTTGATTATTTAGCTGCAACATAGTTTGTTTTACAACTTCAGTGAGTTGCTGTTTTGAAAGCGCTGACCCTCTATTTAATTCTTTTTGTGCTAAGTATATAGAAAAGAAATTTTTCGCAAATATATCTGTAAGAGATCCTTGTGTTGGCACAGGACCATATCCAGTATTGTCGGCTTTTACTGTTGTTGATGTAGCCGTCTTCGGTAGAGTAAATGCTTTCGGTACTATAAGACCTTTTGCAACAGCTTCCCCATCTGTCATACCAAGTCCGAATGTATCTGCTTTATACGGATTTGTTCCATATAACGCTTCTTCCCAATTTGGTAACCCGTCGTGGTCGCTATCTTTATTTGCTAAGGTTTGCAAAAGAGTATCGGTAGAGATTGCATCTGCGTGATTAGTAGATAATCCACCGTTTCCTAAAATATACGCACCAACAATAACAACACAGGCAAATAATATTGCCGACACTATACCCCATTGTCGTGTTATCCAAGTCACGGTATATATAAGTATACCAAGACAAACAACAATAAGCACACGATAATATTAGGTTGGGTGTGTATTAATATTTGTTATAAAATATTGAGTGAGTTCGTACCATTTTTTAACAGAAACATCTTCCGCTCGTATGTTTGGTGCGATGCCAGTAGCGGAAAGTGCACTTTCCGCTACTGTGAGGTCTCTAATTCCAGCCAGATTACTTACTAATTTTTTACGCTTATGAGAAAATCCCGCGTGTATAATATCAAAAAAATATTTTGCTTCACGTTCATTTGAAAATGGAGAATGTATATTTCGTATTGAAAGTACAGCAGAATCAACTGTTGGAGCAGGTAAAAACGCCCCGCGCGGTACAGTGAATTCATAATGCGGATTACCATATACCTTTACTGAAATAGACAAAATGCTTTCTTTTTTTGATCGCGCAATACGTTCGGCGACTTCCTTTTGTACTAAAAGGACCATACGTTGTGGACGGCACATTGTTTCAAGGAATAATCGTAATATGTTACTTGTTAGATAATATGGTATGTTAGCCACTAATATATATGGTTTAGATATTACACACGGAACAAAAGTACGAATATCTTGATGTTGAACATTAAGTACTCCGCGCGAAATTGCCACAGTGAATTTTTTATCAAGAACATTTATAAGATTCTTGTCCGTTTCAAGCGCAAGAACATATCCAGCTTTTTCAATAAGCGCTTTTGTAAGTATTCCAGTACCTGGTCCTATTTCTACAACAGTATCGTTTAGAGTAATTTTTGCTGTATCAACAATACGCTCCGCAATATGCTTATGCAAAAGAAAATGTTGCCCAAGTGATTTTTTTGCATGCATAACATTATGAATATATTATCTGTTCATTTATACGCGTATCATACTTCATAGATGTAATATTCATGTCTTGAATAAAAGATGATGGTTTCTGTGCATAATCGGTACCGTATATGCGTCTAACTTGCGCAAGAGTTAATACAAGTCGCCGTTTTGCACGCGTTATCGCAACATAGCAAAGGCGTCGCTCCTCCTCTTCATCACGTACTTCATTTCCAACACGTTCGTGAGGAAATAATCCTTCTTCCATTCCAGTTATAAACACTGTATCAAATTCAAGCCCTTTTGCTGCATGCACTGTCATAATAACTACTCCTGATGTTTGTGTGTGTCTATCAAGTTCATCTTGGTCACTTGCCAAAGCTGCGTCTGTCAAAAAATCTGAAATACTATTTTTCCCGGGAGTTGCATCATAACGGCTAGCAAGGGTTGCAAGCTCGCGCATATTTTCAAGTCTTTCCTGTCCATCTTTCCCTTCCAGTAGGCATTTTGCTTGTAGTCCGCTTTCTTCTATTACTAATTGTACAAAAAGAGACGGAGTAAGTTTCTCAGCTTCATGCGCGAATTTTTCAATTAGACGTTCAAAAAAATCAATACACCTACGTTCTCTTAGATTAAGTGAATCTCGTTGACCAGAGAGCATCTTTCCGAGCGTTATTTTACCGATACCGCGTGGTGGTGATTGTACAGCACGAATACGGTCAACCTCAATATCCGGATCAAGTGTAATACGTATCCATGAAAGAACATCCTTCACTTCTTTTCGTTCAAAAAATTTAGTTCCAATAAGTCGATAAGGTATTCCAGCACGAAGCAATCCTTCTTCAAGAGCTCGCGATTGGAAATTCGCGCGAAACAATATTGCAATATTTTCCGGAAGAATACCGCTTCGCAGTTCTTTTTGTATTTCTTGTGCTATCCATAAAGCCTCTTTATCCTCTGTTGCAGCTATATATGTTGTAATTGGCAGTCCAATAGGATTATCAGTGACAGAATTTTTTTCTTTTCTATTTTTATTGTGTGCAATAAGAGCATTTGCTGCATTGATAATCGTTTTTGAAGAACGGTAGTTGTACTCAAGTATTATAGTTTTTGCATCTGGATATGTATCTTCAAATGAAAGTAAATTTTTTATTGTTGCACCGCGCCATGTATAAATTGTTTGGTCAATATCTCCTACAACAAAGATATTTCTATGTTTTGCAGCTATTGTTGTTGCAATAAATCCCTGTGTTTCGTTTGTATCCTGATATTCATCTATATGTACATATCTAAATTGTTCTTGTACGGCATGTCGTACATCCTCATGTTCTTTAAGCATCCGCGCGGGAAGAACAATAAGGTCTTCAAAATCAAGTGCTTTTTGTTTGCGTAGAGCTGACTCATATTGTGGCCATACATTTTCAATTACTCGCGCCTGAAAGCTTTTGTGATCATCTTTCTCTAAAAATTCCTCTATAGAAACACTAGATCCTTTTGCTTTTGCAATTTGAGAGAGAACACCACGTGGTGGTACTTCTTTAGGATTAATACTAAGAGATTCAAGTATTTTTTTTATCATTCGTTCGGAATCTTTACGGTTAACTATAACTGTGTGACGTGGTATTCCAATGGTGTTACCATATTTTTCAAGTAATATTCTCCCAAAGCCATGAAAAGTTACTACAAGTGGCGAATGTTCACGTTGCATATTTTCTATGCCAATACGTTCACGCATTTCGCGCGCCGCCTTATTAGTAAATGTTACAGCAAGGATGTTTTCTGCTGGTACATTTTTTTCTTCCAAAAGATACTGCATACGCGTAGTTAAAACGCGTGTCTTTCCAGAACCGGCACCCGCAAGAACTGCTACTGGCCCTTCTGTAGTTAGAACCGCCTCCTTTTGTCTCTCGTTTAATTTTTCTAAAGAAAACATATTTATTTACTATACCTGCAAATGGTCTAAAACAGTAAAAATTGTTCTCAACACTATACATTTCTAACCCATTGACCACACGATACTATGCGCTATAATCTGCGTACAGGAAGATATGGAAGAATGATCTAATGGCTTATTAGAGCCGTTTTATGGAATGGATGATTTACCGAATGCCATCAATTTACTTATTTTGCCAACTACACATACCTCCGTCGAACATTATACAAAGTATCGTTGGAGTGCATATAAAACACCGATTACCGTTATTGGAGTAGTAGTGGTTATTTGTATTTTCATAGCTATTCCAAGAAACACTAATGCGTTTTGGTTTTTTCAAAATGCTACGACATACGCACAGGGTATAAATAGTGTTCCAGCATCTTTTAATACAGATATAACAACACTACATGCGGCAACTAACAGCAATCCTCATGCAGGATCAAATGAAATTGCAATAGCAATAACAGGTAACGCAGCTATTTTAGGAAATGTTAATCCAGAAAGTACATCATTTAATAAAATTACTACTCATCCGACAGACGGGCAGATTTCTCTTTACGTGGTTCGTCCGGGTGACTCGCTTTCGGAAATAGCACAAATGTTTGGTGTGTCCGTAAATACTATTTTGTGGGCGAATAATATTACTGACAGAAACATTATAAAGCCAGGTATGACACTAACTATTCTGCCAATTTCTGGAATACGACACATAATTAAAAAAGGAGAAACACTTGCCTCAGTAGCAAAAAGATATCATGGAAACATAAACGATATCGCTTTGTATAATAATATCTCCCCAAACGCCGTGATTACTCCTGGTACAACCATACTTATTCCTGGTGGAGAGATGATAGTGGTACCACATACTGTAATTTCCAGAAAGTATTATCATATCACACACGCACCGTCTAATCCGTATCGTGGAGGTAGTGGTCCAGTAATTCCAGATTTCTTTGGTAATCCATTACCGGGTGGAATTATCACTCAAGGCTTACATGGTTGGAACGCTGTTGATATAGGGGCACCGATGTGGACACGAATTCACGCAGCTGCTCCAGGAACAGTTATTATATCGCATGTCGGTGGATGGAATGGCGGGTATGGAAATTACGTCGTTATTGATCATGGAAACGGTACACAAACGCTATATGCTCATATGGTACGTGATATATCGCATGTTGGTGAAAGAGTTTCTCGTGGTGAAGTAATCGGATATGTTGGTATGACTGGCGAAGCGACCGGACCACATTTACATTTTGAAGTACGCGGTGCTTACAATCCGTTCGTATCATGTTCTGTTGGAAGAGCATGTTATCCAAAAATGCTCGCACACTAATTTTTACATTGTTGATAAAAGGATAATAAAAAATAAACTCCGCTCGTGTACGTGATCGTATTTTGTATATTTTCTTCCTTCTATTACATCTAAACCACCTGTTTATTTTATTTATACCCCATTTTAATTTAGACGATACTGTATAAATCTATTTGTGATAAGTTCTATATACTATACGCGTTTAATATGTGCACCGATTGCGTTAAGTCGTCTTTCAATGTGTCCGTATCCGCGGTCAATATGTCGCGCTGCACGAATTATAGTTGTCCCTTGTGCGATAGTTCCGGCAATAATATAAGCAAGTCCAGCACGTAAATCAGGAGCTTCGAGTTTTTTCCCCGTTAATGCTTTCGGACCACGTATTAATATTCTGTGCGGATCAAACATAGTAATATCTGCTCCCATACGAACAATATCATCAGCATACCGTAATCTTCCTTCAAATAATGTTTCAAACACCATGCTTTCCCCGACTGTTTGTGTAAGGAAAACAGTTATAGGTGCTTGTAAGTCTGTTGAGAAGCCGGGGTATTCATGAGTGCGTACTGAAACCGCTTTATATGGAATCAATGATTTTTTGATTGTCAAAGATGATGAATCACGTTCATATGTTACGCCAGATTCATCAAATAAATCAAGCAGTGCTCGTATATGGTTCGGATTACAATTTGTAATTTGTATATGATTTCCTGCCAATGCCGCTAAAATTGCAAAACTTCCAGTTTCAATACGGTCTGGCATAACAGTATAAGACACATCATGTGTATGTAGGGGCTCCCCATCCCTACCTTCAATAGTGATAGTTGTGGTGCCAACACCTTTTATATTTGCACCACACGCAACCAAATAACGTGATAGATGCTGTATTTCCGGTTCCATTGCCGCGTTTCTAAGAACAGTTGTACCATGTGCAAGTGTTGCTGCCATTAGCATTGTTTCTGTTGCACCGACACTTGCGAGACGAAAAAAGATATCTGCTCCATGAAGTCCGTTTGGTGCGGTTATATGATGGTATTCATCATCTTTTGTATGTATAGCTCCCATAAGTTCAAATGAACGAATAAATAGATCAATTGGACGTGTTCCAATAACACAACCACCTGGATGTGGAAAAGAGACACTTCCATATCGCGCGAGTAATGGACCGGTTAATACAACAGATGCTCTCATTTTTTTTGCCTCATCTTCTTGTAGAGCCGTATGTGCTTGTTTCGGCGCATGCAAAATTAATCGTTCCTCAGTTTTATCTACTTTTACCCCAACTGTTTCAAGAAGAGCGTTAAGCGCAACGATATCAAGTACATCTGGTATATTTTTAATAGATACACTGTCTTCAAATAACAGAGAGGCCGCCATTATTTTTAGTGCATCATTTTTTGCACCATAGATAGGTACTATACCTTCAAGCATGTGCGCTCTATTTTGTCCTTCAATAATAAAAGATTCATTATTCTCTGTAGCCAAGTATGTTTCGTTTTTTTCTACTATGTTCTCTTTTATCATATTTATGATTGTATTAAGTGTAACACTTGTCGCTTTTAGAATCTTAGTACATACCTAACATGCCTCGTGGACGATATTGCAGTGCTTCAAAAATATGTGAAGGAGTAATTTTTAATGTCTGTTCCATATTTGCAATAGTATGGGCTAATCGTAGTGTACGATAATATCCGCGTGCGGAGAGTTTAAGTTTTTTTGCGGCTTGCACTAAAGTTTTTTGTGTTTCGTCGGTGCATCGTATCATCAACTCCTCATCTTTTTCAAACGAGGTGCTTTTTTTGTTCTTATTTTTATTATGGCATTCTTGTGAAAAATCGCGTGCGGCAATCACTCGTTTACGAACTAATATTGATGGTTCGCCATTTTGTAACGCAGCAAGTGTTTCGTGTGGTACGGGCGGTACCTCCACCCACATATCAAACCTATCAGCAATAGGGCGAGAGATTTTTCGTGCTTGTTTTTGTGCGGTACGAACAGCAAGCATTGCATCGTTAGTAACAGTTTCAGCAGGGTTCATTGCCGCGACCACCATACAGTCTGCCGGAAATGTAACTGTCGCTTTCGTTCTAGAAATCGTTATACGCTTATCCTCAAGCGGTTGACGCAGTGCTTCAATAGTCTGTGTTCCAAATTCAGTAAATTCATCAAGAAATAAAACACCTTTATGTGCTAAAGTCATTTCTCCGGCGCGTGGGAAAACTCCACCACCAACCATTGCAGTATATGATGCTGTATGATGAGGCGCGCGAAACGGTGGCCAATACACCACTGTTCCTGGATTAAGGATCCCAGCTGTTGAATGAATTGTAGTTACTTCGAGGACCTCATCATCAGTAAGTGGTGGAAGGATACTTGGAAGCGCTTTAGCTAAAAGTGTTTTGCCGGTTCCCGGCGGTCCATATAATACAATATTATGTCTTCCAGCGGCCGCAATTTCAAGAGCTCTTCTTGCACTTTCCTGTCCTTTTATCGCCGAAAGATCAATTGCAGGAGGAGGCGTACTTTGTTTTACTGCAGAATATATTGGCAGTAAAACCTCACCACGTATATGGTTAATAATTTCCGATAGGTTTTTTGGAGCATATACAGATAATCCATTCACCAAACTTGCCTCCGCAGCGTTCCCAAGTGGTACAAAAGCAGTAGTAATGCCATGTGCGTAGGCAGCGCGTATTTGCGCAAGCACACCATGAACCGGACGTATTGTACCGTCAAGAGCAAGTTCACCGGTGCACAATGTTTTATTTACAATAGATGGAATTTCTTCAGTAGCAATAAGATAGCAAAGTGCAAGAGGGACATCATAATGTGAACCTTCTTTTTTTATATCCGCAGGTGATAGTGATAATACAATTCGTCGATTTTCAGATTTTGGTGATTTGAATCCAGCGTGCCGAATAGCTGCGGCAATTCTATCGCGTGATTCTTCTACGGCACGATCTGCGAGACCAACAACCGAGAATGAATGAAGTCCTCGTGTAACATCTGCTTCAACAGTAATCAGTGCAGCATCTGCTCCTATTGGTTGCGCTGTTGTAACAGTTGCATAACCGCGTATGCGCTGTTTATGTTTAGAACCGCTTCCTTCATAATTGTCGTTCATTATGTATATGCATATCTCTATTATGCATTTTCTGTGTTAATTATGATTATTTTTCTTCGTGTGATTCGCAAGTACGCGCTGCAGGATCTGCTATGAGACGCTCATCTTCAATAGAATGCTGTGTTCCTGATATTGTGCAGATACCGTATGTATTATTATTTATACGTTCAATCGCATCGATGACTTTTTGGTAGCGTATTTGTAAATCATTTACAAGAGCTACATTTTTATCATATTCTTCAAGTGTTGCCGCAGCGTCTTCTTTTTCTGATTCAGGCTCAACAGACTTAGAAACAACCTCCCATTTATCTGGATTTGTTCCTATATGCTGGCTTATAGTATTAAGTTGTTGTTTAAGTTCTTCGCTTTCTTCCTCTAACCGTTTTTTTAGTATATTAATGTTAGTCATATTTTATAGGATAGCATATTGATGTGCTATATTCATCTATTATAATGATTATTGATTTAGTTTATTAAGAAGAACAATAAATGCCGCTGCATTACGAGCAATTATGAGTGTGTTTCTATTGGCAAAACCATACAACAGTATGCTTTGTTTCGAAGAATCACGCAGTATGCGCACACTATGATTTAGTATTGTTTCATCAACAAAAGCATTAGTGGTAGGAACCCCTGTTTTGTTTATTTGAGTTGTTTGTTCCGTTGTTGTACTTGTTGATGTGGCGTTCGCTACATTTGTACTTATTGTTATGGGATATATTTCTTGTAAGTCAGTTGCAATACTGTTTTCCCAACGTAACATACCGGCAAATGCAGCGTCATATGAAGCAACACGTAGGATAAAGAATGGTCGTGTTTGGTTTCCTGCAGCGACAATACCGACAGTGCTATCGACGGCCGTATTATTCATAAGAATTGTCGGAATAGGTAAATGAAGTGCGGCAATTATATATCCACCTGGTAGTGGGCGTTTTTTAATAACACCATTTTTAAGTTTAGTTGTGGTTGCAAGATATGTTATGGCAACTGCTCCGTTTTGAAGAGATATCTGTGCTGTTTGTGCAAGTGCTTGTAGTAAAGCAGGGCCGCTCCCTAATATTTCATGTGAAGTATTTGATGATATTAATGAAGGAACCGATAAAACAATTGGTGCAGGACTCGTTTCTTTTATGTTATGTAAATATGCGTAGCCAATACCTACAATACTTATTATAACAAGGAGCGTGCCACCTATAACAAACCATAACGAGGTCCGATGTGTTTTTTGAATATGTGATTTTGTACGTGACTGCGCATCATGTTCAACAGCAAGAATAGATGTAGCTGATGCTCCAGTTTTTCTTACAGTATCAACGAAATCTGTTTTGTATGTATGTATTGGTGAAATTGTTGGGCCGTTTTGTGTTGTGGGCACTGTTTTTTTTACAGGTGTTTGTGGAGGCGGTGTTGGTGGTGTTTCATATTTTGGTGGTAACACACTTCCAACAACGAAGTTATTCCCTACATTTTTTTTCTGTGGTACTTTTGAACGAAGTCGTTCAAGTATTTTTCTTCTTTTATCTTCACTCTCATCTTGCAATGGTATAGGTGTATTAATAGGTTTTGTTTTAGTAGGAACTGTCGGTGGTATTATGTCTTCATGAACAACAACTTCATCACTTGTTTGTGATGTGCGTGTCGGCGCAGTAGCTTGCTGTTGTACCGACACTACACTTTCTGAAGCAGATGGTACCGTTTCTTTCGCTATTATATTATCTAATTGCTGTTGTGTTGACTGTACAGGAGAGGAATTTAATGGTTTTTTAACATATAACGGCTCTTGTGTTTTTATAGTATCAGGCGACGAGATAATTATATTTTCATGAACAACTTTTCCAGATGAATTATCTGTAGTATTTTCTCTATCGTTAGTTTCATTACTTACAAGAATCCAAGACCACAGCTTTGACCAGAGCGATTGTGATGCGTCTATTTGTTTCCGATGTATTACTACCATATCAACAGGTATTTCCGGTACTTCTTTCTTTTTCGTTACCGTTGGTTCTGGTCTCGGTATATTTTGTACTTGTTTAGATATTTGTATTGGTACTGTCGGTGAACTATTTTTTACAGCAGCAATATCACGTGCGTATGTACGTACAATAAACTTTTTATTTGACGGTACCAGTATTGTTTTTTTATTTTTATCAGCTGGCTGCATATATGTACCATACTAACCCATATTCGCTTACAGTGTACGAAAAATAATCACATATAAAAATTATATTTTATAACAAAGTACTAATTATAATTAGTGCTTTGTATCTTTATAATCAATTAAGAATTTTTGTGGGTCATCACACATATCTGTGAAAGCATGGGCAGCTTCCTTTATTTTTGCAGATGAAGATCTTCCAAAAGAAATAACTTCTACCTGGCATCCTTCATTCATATCAAGATATTCTATAAGTGGAACAAAGTCGCCGTCACCAGTCGCAAGCACTATCGTATCAAGTTTTGGTGCGAGTTTGACCGCATCAATACTTAAACCAACATCCCAGTCAGCCTTTTTTGCACCACCGGCAAAGATTTGTAAATCTTTAACTTTCGTTTCAATTCCTATTTTAGTGAGTGCTTCAAAGAAATTTTTTTCGTCGCCACTTTCTGTCGAAATTACATATGCGATAGCACGCACTAATATACGACCACCTACAGCTTCATCGAGTACTTTTGCGAAATTAACTCTATTTTTATATAAATGTTTTGCACTATGATATAGATTTTGTGTATCTATAAAAACACCGACTCGTTGAGCACTATGTTTTATAACTGCCATAAGTAATATAAAGTATTTTGATTAAAATATTAAAAATAAAGAACCAATGCTATCTTTTTAAATAATAACACAACACATCAGTTTATAAACATTTTATAAAAGCACTGAAATTCACATACCCATAATCTGTGCATATATAAAAAATAAAGTAACTTATTTTAGCGTTACTTTACAGGTTGTTATCGTTTAAGCCCAAGTTTTTTTATTACAGAATTGTAGCGACGTTTATTATGCGCTTCAAGATAACGTAAATGAACTCGACGATCTGCAACCATTTGCAGTAATCCTCGTCTGGAGTGGAAATCTTTCTGATTTTTCTTTAAATGTTTCGCAAGCTCCTTAATACTTCTTGTAAGTAAAGCAACTTGCACCTCCGGAGAGCCGGTATCAGATTCATGACGAGTTACACCACTTATGGCTCTCATTTTTGTTTGTTTACTAAGCATAAAAGAAAGCATACCACATATTGATTATTTTTGCAATCATTGTAGAATCACACTAAAAAAACAAGAACAATATATTGTTATATTGTGCGACATATACGCTATACTAATTAAATGGGTATTGAAGCACTAAAAAAACATTTTCTTGAATATATTGAGATTGAACGTGGTCGTTCCATAAAGACAGTTGAAAATTATGATCGTTATCTATCAAGGTTTTTTATACAAGCCAGTATTAAAAATACAAATGATATTTCTGAAAAATCAATACGTGCATTTCGTCTGTGGCTTAACCGTCAACCTGGAAGTACAGGCACATTAAAACGTAGTACACAGAATTATTATCTTATCGCGCTACGTGCTTTTTTAAAATTTCTTCGTAAACAAGAAGTATTTTGTGTATCACCTGAGCGCATTGAGCTTGCGAAGTCGCCCGAACGCTCACTTGATTTAATTAATCATACTGAACTTTCTCGTTTATTAAGCGCTCCACATGGAACGGATGAGAAAAATATTCGCGGCAGAGCAATTTTAGAGCTTTTGTTTTCAACGGGGCTGCGTGTTTCAGAGCTTTGTGCACTTAATGCTGATATTGATATGTCTCGTGGTGAGATTTCTGTTCGTGGAAAAGGCGATAAAGTTCGTGTTGTATTTATATCCCCTTCTGCAAAAAATGCAGTTGAAGCGTATATACATATACGTAAAGATATGGAAGAAGCACTTTTTGTAGGTATTTCAAAAGGGAAAAAACGTAGTGAACGTATTACTTCGCGTTCTATTGAACGTATTGTAAAAAATTGTGCTATACGTGCCGGTATTACAAAAAAAGTTACACCGCACGTACTTCGTCACAGTTTCGCGACTGATCTTCTTTCAAACGGCGCTGATTTACGTAGCGTTCAAGCCCTTTTAGGTCATGCAAATATTGCCACGACCCAAATATATACTCATGTTACTGATGCTCATCTGCGTGAAATCCATAAAAAATATCATAGTAATCACCAATAAATGCTTTTATTTGGTATAATGTTTTATATATGCGCATAGTTTCTTGGAATGTAAACGGTTTACGTTCAGTTGCTAAACATAATTGTTTTATACCATTTTTGAAAGAAACCAAGCCGGATATTTTTTGTTTACAAGAGACAAAAGCAAATCCGGAACAGTTATCAGATGAAGTACTTAATCTGGGAGGTTTTTCATCTTTTTTTTCATCGTCACAAGTGCGTAAAGGATATAGCGGTGTTGCATTATATTCAAAACAAGAGCCACTTTCCGTTTCATATGGTATGGGTATACAAGAATTTGACCAAGAAGGACGAATTATTGTTGGAGAATATGAGGATTTTTGGCTTTTAGGCGTATATTTTCCAAATGGTGGGCGTGGACAGGACCGTCTGGAGTATAAACTCCGTTTTTACGATGCCTTTTTGCAATTTATACAAAGATTGCGTAATACAAAACCTGTCATTTTTTGTGGTGATGTAAATACTGCCCATGAAGAAATTGATCTCGCTCGTCCAAAAGAAAATGAAAATAATACTGGTTTCCTTCCCGAAGAGCGGGCGTGGTTGGATGAAGTTATACGTACAGGATATGTTGATACATTTCGAGATAGACATCCAAAAAGTACAGGTATGTACACATATTGGGATGTAAAAACACGTGCTCGTGATAGGAATGTTGGATGGAGACTTGATTATTTTTTTGCATCAAATGAAATTGCACGACGCATAAAAAGTGCAAACATTTATACAGATATATATGGTTCTGACCATGTGCCTGTCTCTATAACTCTATAAAGGACACCATAAAGGACAGTTATCCACACCCAACCACTTTACGTATGTCCTTTATAAGGATAGACTTGTACTTGGACATATTAGTTCTTTGGAAAAAGTTCTTTCGCTTTTATGTTTTTCATTAATATGTTCCGATAATGGGCGATCCCATAAATAAATAAATACATACAATAAAAAATAATAAAGCAAATAAAATAAAATAAAAACCACCAAATTATCTCCCAGCGGATTACTAAAAAATAAGCCCCAAATCTAAAATTTTGATCTGCACAAATGGTGGTTTTTTTATTTCCATTTTTATTTCACCATAATCTTTTTTAATAAATGGGGCATTTACACAAGCAATAAAAGCTCATAATTATTACTATGTTTCCGATTTTACTACCAGCCCCATTTCACGTGAAATGGGGCTGGTGGTAATTCTGTAGCAACATACGGCTTGTTATATGCTATATTGCAGTATAGATGATTATTTACAACAAAACCTCGCAGTATTTCACGTGAAATTGAAGCCAATGCACGAGATCACTAACAATATGAGACTCCACATAACCAAAAGGAAGTAATGCGACAATTTAACATATACAATATTTGGACATCCGATGTCCAAATATTATTGAATAGTCGCTCTACCGCCACAGCAAAAAAAAGTGGGCACTCCAGATGGTGTCACTTATATATGACTACTTATAAACACTCCCTATTCCATTTCACGTGAAATGGAATAGGGAGTGTTTCAAAATCAGCAGTATGACCTGTATAACTTTTTTGTGAAAACTTAGCGTACGTGATGTTTTTCTAATATATTCTTTATTTCCTGCTCTTCTCTTTTTTCACTTCCAGCTTTTCCTACTTCCCCAAGTTTTTTTAATTCATCATTAGGTAATACTATAAGTTCTTTAATTCTATTGTTTAGATAGCTTAATGTGTTCTTTTCTGGGTTTTCAAGTACATCTTCAAGAACAGTATTTAATATCCACCCTATGCGCGGTCCTGCTTTCACGTGAAATGTATCCATAATTGTTCTCCCATTCACCTTTAACATTTTGACTGACAACGGGTCTCTGAGTGCCTGTTCAACCATTGCTTTATATTTTCTGAAGCGAAACGGTTGTTCTTTTGGTCTGCCTGTGCCAACACGGTCGCATATACGTAGATTGAGTAGATCCCATATATTTTCACTTCCGACATTTTTTATCATCCTACGAACAGCAGATAATGTTATCTGGTCAGGGTCAGAGAAAAACATATGCCACCGTACTAAACTGACAACTTTTTCTATCGTTACACGTGAAAACCTCAATTCTGTTAATGCTTTTCTCGTTACACGTGAACCAACTACTTCATGCCCATGGAAAGACCAGTCTTTTTTTTCTTCAGACCACCGTCTCGTCTCTGGTTTTGAAATATCATGGAAAAGAGCCGCTAAACGTATATCAAGAGGCCATTTTTTATCGGCTGCATGCTGCATTGCTCGTATTAAATGTTCAAAAACATCAAATGAATGAGCCTGATTTTGTTTAACTTCAATTCCTCGTGTAAGATCCGGTATTATATATTTTAAAACGCCAAGTTTTGCAGCGAATGTTAATGCTATTATTGGTTGGTCAGATTGTAAAATACGTATTAGTTCATCTCGTATACGTTCCTTAGAAACAAAGGCGAGGACAGACGCCTTTTTTTGTATTGCTAAAGCTGTGTCTGTGTCAAGTGCAAAATTAAGTTCAGAGACAAGTCGTAATGCACGCATAAGTCGTAATCCGTCTTCTTCAAATCTATCCTGTGCTATACCTACAGCACGTAAAACACCATGTTTCAAATCATCTTGTCCTTTATAAGGGTCAATAATATGTCCTTTAGAATCATAAGCCATTGCATTTATTGTAAAATCTCTACGCGCTAAATCTTCTGTTATTGATGCTCCAAAAGAAACAGAATCTGGACGGCGTTTGTCACTGTATATTGATTCTGTACGATACGGAGTTATCTCTATAATATGCAAACTTTCTTCTTGTGTATTAAGCACAACACCTACAGTACCGAAATCATTAGTATAGAATGTTTCTTCAAATATATCCTGAATCTCTTCTGGTTTTGCGTTAGTCGTTATATCCCAATCCTTCGGCTTTCTGTTTAAAACAATATCACGTACACAACCACCGACTAGGTATGCTTCGTAACCGTTTGTCTGCAATGTATTAACTATCGTATGTATTTCATTTGGAATAGAGTAGGGCATACTTAGAATATTAATACCAGAATAGCATTTTTCATAGTAACGCAGTAGTATATTATGTATTATGCCCTCGTGGTGAAATGGATATCACATCAGTCTTCGGAACTGACGTTCCGGGTTCGAGCCCCGGCGTGGGCACCAATAATCAATTCGCCGATTTTTTACGATTGATTTGGTAGTGTGTTACTTTACAGAACAAGTAAATAGTTTTCGTGTACTCTGTGCGTAGAAAAATGGAGATTCAATGCCGTTTACAATTTTAAACATTGCTTTTCCAGAACATAATAGTTAATAAAAGCTTTTACGGAGCTTATGTATATTCAGTGTTAAACTTATATGCGACATTGAAATATCAGCAAATTAATGAAATACACTATGAGAACAAAGTCGACGCAGCTACCAACACATCAAGAGTTACGAAAAATACTTGCATTTGAAGCATCAAGAGAAATCCAGCATGAAAAAGAAAGTGTTCATTATGCCAACTTTTCTACTATGATTGAACTGTTGAAGTCTTTTAATTTAAAGACCGATTTTTTTACTGAAGATTTTAGATTTGAAGATTTTGACAACAAAATACTTTTTAACGAAACTGTAAAAATGTTTAGCGACTTAGTAAATAATATTTTATCTACACAAGATGATCTTGGAAAACGAAAACTTTTTAATAACTTATATGGATATCTTTCTGAAGAAGACACACCACAAAAATCAGATCTGATTTTTGTATTTGGCGCTAAACAAACATTTCGCATAGAAAAAGCAATTGATTTGTACAAACAAGGGTATGCACCAAGAATACTGGTGAGTGGTAGATCGCCATCTTATGAAAATACTGCAACTATGTCTGAAGCAGAAATATTTGCGGAGTTTGCCATCAAACAGGATGTGCCCAAAGAAGATATAATTTTGGAAAAAGAATCTATAACAGTTCCAGACAATGTAAAACGGTCACTTAATTTATTAGAAAAGGAAAATATTAAACACAATAGTATTATCCTTGTAAGTTCTCCTTTTTCGCAACGACGCGGTTGGGCACATTTTAGTAAGATGAGTAAAGTCGGTACAAAAATATTACGGACGAATTCAGATAAAATATCTGATATGTTTACCAAAAACGGTTGGTATAAAAACGAAACAGGAACAAAAATAGTTGTAAAAGAGTTTTTTGCTTTACGGATTAGTGAACTAATAAATACATCTTAAATTTGTCATCCATAGTCTATAAGGTTATCAATTTATTGGGTTTTAGCTATATAACGGAATGCAGATGACCTACGTATATGATATGCTTCTGAGGAAGCGGATATGGTTTAGTGGTAAAATGCGTCCTTGCCAAGGATGAGTCGGGAGTTCGATTCTCCCTATCCGCACAAAATACTCTATTGATTCTGTATATATTGCTAATTTAAACATATTTGCGTGAAGTATGTAATTTCTCTGTCATATATAGACAGAGTTCATTCTTTTTGGAGCAGATTTCTATATTAAAATATATTCTTGTTGATTCTTGCTGTCCTAGTCTTTATTGCATTTAGTATTATTCCGAGATCTTGCTATTTTATAGTATAGAGTAGTGGATATTTATCCCAAATTCTTTCTGGATGTTAAATATCTCATTATAGAAGAAATTACTTGATTTGCCGTTAAATATAATCAAATATAGTCATAAAATTACATCAAAAGGTCATTTTACAACTGTGGACAAACCTGTGGATTGTGTGGACAAAGTATAAAGGACATTATTATGTTTTTTATATAAATCATTTATATACATAAGAATTAAGCCATTATTCTGTAAGTCAAGGTATACTACGAAGATATGGACATTTCACATTTGTCTCACAAAGAAGTTGGCGATCTTGGTGAGCGTGTCGCGGCAGATTATCTACACCGAAACGGTTTTCATATTGATGGAAGGAATATTGCGAAGAAGACTGGAGAACTTGATATTGTGGTAAGTAAAGGGAAGGTGCTTCACATTATAGAGGTGAAAAGTATTTTGTGCAATGAGTTTGCCACACATTCGCAGGAGGAAGACTCTTTTAATCCAGCAGAAAATCTACATGCTATGAAAATAAGGAAAGTGGTGCGTACTGGTGAATGGTATGTGCTTGAACGAAATTGGGAAGGGGAGTGGCAGGTGGATGGCGTTATCGTATGGCTGAGGCGTCGTGATGGCGCTGCTCGAGTGCGGTACCTACCACATATTGTATAATTTGGTACAATGGCTCGGTACACATATGTGCGTTATATTGAAAACAGCAATTTTTTATGTAGATGTACTTTTCGGGATGTGGTGTAGGGGTAGCACGAGTCCTTTGGGAGGATTTAGCCCGAGTTCGAATCTCGGCATCCCGACTTAATTTATATATTACGGTATGAAAAACATTATCGCCAAGACGGATAATTTTCTTTATGGTAATGTTGTGATATCTGAGGCATAGCTATTATGACATATATCACAAAAATGATTGCAAATTTTTTCTCTTTAAATGGAACATTACTTATCCATGCATTTGTTATTACATTTATAGCAATGTTTATTTTCCTTTTTTTGCGAAGCCGTCTTGTAGTTCACTTAATTAAATGGTCAAAACATACAGAAAACAAATTAGACGATGCTGTTGCAGCTATGGTAGACAGTATTAAACCATTTTTTTATTTTGTGGTATCAATCTATTTTGGTATCCAAGTATTCGTACTTCCTCTGCCAGCAAAAATGGTCATAAATAGTATTCTTCTTCTTGTTATATCTTTTTATGGTATTCGCGCGATAATCACTGCACTCGAAATATATTTTGAACAGACAACCGTACAGAAAACTGAACTTGCGGCACGAAGATTGTTTATTACTTTAGTAAAAATAATTTTATGGACTGTTGCAATTCTTCTCCTTCTTTCTAATTTAAATATAAACATTACTTCTCTTGTCGCTGGGCTTGGTATTGGCGGAATCGCAATTGCGTTTGCTCTCCAAAATATACTTACAGACTTATTCAGTTCATTTGCTATTTATTTTGACAAACCGTTTATTGTTGGTGATTTTATTATTGTTGGTCAACATATGGGAACTGTTGAACGAATTGGTATTAAAACAACGCGAATCCGTGCTCTGCAAGGTGAGGAGATTGTAATATCAAATCGTGAACTTACGACAACTCGCGTACAAAATTTTCGTTCAATGAACGGGCGTAGAGTAGCAACAACTATCGGTATTGAATACAGCACACCAAAAGAAGTGATTGCTGCGCTTCCAGCAAAAATAAAAGAATGCATTACTAACGTTAAAAATGTTAAAGTTGACCGTGTGCATTTTTCCGGCTTTGGAGATTCCGCACTTACTTTTGATTTAATTTATTATGTGCTGTCTGGAGATTATATGGAATATATGGATCGTCAACAGGAAATTAATCTATCAATTATTGGTTTATTTGAGAAAGAAAATGTATCTTTTGCTTTTCCGTCGCAGACTGTTTATTTGCAATCTTCTTCTGCTAAAGAATAATTTCAACTGAATACATTATTAAGAAGAAAGTGCTTGTATAATATAAGCTGTTAGTTTTTGTTTTATTGGGGCGAATGTTTTTATTGCTGTCGTTGTTGATTCTGAAAGCAGAACATTTAATGATTGCCCTGATTCTCGTAAGTAGTCGCGATAAATATATGAACCTGTTATAGCAGTCATGTTGCGTTTGTTTGTAGGTCCAGTAATTGTGCTAGTGGTAATTAGAGCGATTAGCTTGTTGTAAGCATTAATTATACCGCCACCAGACGATCCTTCTTGTGCGGCAACAGTTCCACCAAGACCAACAACATCGGCTGTGGTTGTAGCGAATGTATAAAGTTTTTTTACACTTCCGTATACAATGGTTGGATATAGTGCGGTCTGGACTATTCCATTAGAGAGGAATTGTGCTGCATATGAACCTATAACTACATTATCACCAACAAAGGGCGTGGTAGTGGCAATTGATACGAACGGAAAGGATATTGGCAGTGCAACCCCTGTGTCGCTATGTGTTACGGCTAAAATTGCAATATCATGTTCACCAGTACCGTGTGGAGTCATTTGTGCCGACGTTGTTGCGTTTGTTTTAACCCATACGCTTGAAATGAATACAACAGTTGCGTTATAGCGATTATGCGCTGGGTTTCCGGCACGTACGATGCATTTTATCGCATTCGTAATTGGGTAATTCTTCAAAAGAAAATACTGTGCCACATGTGCATTAGTTAAAATATATCCGTTGGGGCTAACAAAAACGCCACTACCTGATATATATTGTTCAGTTGAGTTAGATGACCTTGTTTTGCAGAATATATTTACTAATACATCTCGTATATTACTTGCAGCTATTGAAAGTCTTTCCGGAGATTGTATTGTTTTAATTGGTAGCGGAATGTGTTTATAAAGCGTTACGTGTGTTATTGAAGAATTAGTTTTAAATGTAGATGAATCATTTTTTATTGATGTTTGATGTAATTGTGTAATTGTGGATTGTTTGTAAGGAGAAGAGTGAGACGGTGGTGATAATATAGGCAACGGAGATATATAAATATATGCTGGAACTGGCGTGTATAAAACCACAGTGGACGGTACTTGTTTTTTCACTGAAAATGTACCACCTGAAAACATCGTCATAACAACAGCGATATATATACCACCACTAATAATTATGGCAGGATATACAAATAAATGTTTTATAGATGATCGCATTGTCTATATATGTTACATAATTCGTGCGATAAAGTCTTGTTTTTGGTATGCTATATACGCGCGGGCATAGTTTAGTGGTAAAACGATTGCCTTCCAAGCAGTAGTCGGGAGTCCGATTCTCCCTGCCCGCACAACATTGTTTCGCCGTGTAATAAGTTAGCGTGAATGACCATTGGTCATTCACGCAATGGTTGGAAGTTTAACTTCCAACCAAAACTTCCAACCATTATGCATGTTCACCACAACATCTTAAAACAATATGCCATTAGGTTTATTGTTTACACAACACTGCGCATCATATTTTCTTGTTTTGCGAACTCAACGTTGCCTCTCTTTATGCACGATTGCTTTCGGAGCTTTATGTATTGTGTCCACAAGCAATTCCAAAGCATTTTCAACTGTTTCA
>CAZCLC010000004.1:0-39248 GCA_964499455.1 uncultured Candidatus Saccharibacteria bacterium
AAGGAAACCAAACTTAGCAACTTCTTTCCTTAAAGCTTGGGCATAACCGCGCGCATGGGTGGCGGGGCGAGTATTTCTTCTCCAAAGGAAATTTTGGGTGCGAGAAAGTACTTCCCGATTATTTAGATATTATATTAGTATATGAAGTATTCACAATTTGGTCAAATGAATGTACAGTTAATCTTATGGAGCAATATATTCTAAAAAATAGGATTAATAACAAGCTTTTTACCGGTTATATGATGAGCTCATAAAAAAGTTCAAAGTATATGTATTTCAGTTATTCTATTATTAGAATTTTGATTAAATTATAATGAGGAATCGCATCTTTATTTTTATCATTATCATACTATTATTAATTGGTGGTATTTTTTTGATAGTTTTAAATCAGAATAAATATTCTCAAAACAATAATTTTGTTACATGGATTTTTAATGTAAATACAAATAAATGGGAGTCCTCTAAAACTCCACCCAAGTGCCTGTCTCTTGTATTTGAAAGTCCAATAAATATATCAAAAGTTACATCAATTCTTTATCCCGGACAATATCGTGGTGGAAATTATAAAGCTCACGGAGGTTTCAGATATGATAATCCAAAGATTAATAATTTAAAAGTGATTTCTCCAATAAATGGTTATGTGCGAGATGGAAATAGAAGAATTGTGAGTAACGGATCAGTTGAATATGATTTTGATATAATAAATCCCTGTGGAATAATGATTAGACTTGATCATCTTACTAATCTATCTCCTGCATTTCAAAAATTAGCAAACAGATTACCCAAACCAATTAGGAATGATTCTAGAACAACAATTCTGGCACCTTATATAGTTATTAAAAAAGGAGGCTGGGTTGGAACACAAATAAAAACCGATGTGAATTTTGGTCTAGATTGGGGCGTATACGATCTTAGAAATGAAAATGAAGCTTCAAAAAATCCAAGTTATAGAAAGGAACATCAAAAATATGCTTGGGCAGATTTTCACGCATTATGTTGGCTCAATTATCTTCCTCCGAAAGAAAAAATTATTGCAAAAAGTTTACCTTCTGGAGACGAAGTTTCTGGTAGGAAAAGTGATTATTGTTTAAGACTTTAAAATTTAAAAACGAAATACAGCCTTGAGAATAAATGATATAAAATAAAAGTATGAAGAAAGATATAAAATACATAATAAGTATTAGTATAAATGAAAAAAATAAAATAGAAGATTATAGAAATAGATAATTTTAGTGAGATTGTGTAGAATAAGTGTAGAATAATATATATAAAAGGTTTATTATATAATATTGATATAAATTATAAAGTTTTATCATTAACATATTTATATGAACTCAGAATATTTTAAAGAAAAAGATAATTTAATAATGGATCAAGACAGCGAATGTAATAAAGAAAAGTCTATCATATCCGAATTAAAATCTCTTTCACGGTTTTTCTATATAAAAAACGTTCCATCTTATGGAAATAATTTCTTTTTTACGATTGGAATATATCTTCTTGAATTATTTATTATATTAGCAGTAACCGGAATGATAATGCTTATATTTGGTCCGTATTGGTGGGATTTAACCGCGACTGGATCTTTTTTAAGGAGTATACATTTATGGGCAGCAGAGGCATTTGTTACATTAATGCTCATACATCTACTTGTAAACTTATTCACGTCGGCATTTAAAAAAAAGAAGCTTATATGGATGATGGGTATAGTATTATTATTACTCACATTTTTAGACTACGCTTTTGGTATTGGAATAAGAGGCGGTTTTGTTTCTCAATTTAATGATAAAGCTGGCGCAGATTTATGGAACGGTATGGGTTTTGGTCATTGGGTTAATCCATTAAATTATGGAGCTCTTCTTGGGTGGCATATTGCTATAATACCAATAATTTTGATAGTGTTAATATTTGTACATTATATGTTGGTGAAAACTAAGGGATTAAGTAAACCATATAGAAGTGACATACCTTATACTATGGTAAAAGCTGATCATAAAAAGATGTATAGACGTATGGTGTATATATTTGTAATTGTTATTCTTTTTGCCGTGTTTGCGAGGGCTCCATATGTATCTCCATTAACTATAACTTCCATAGCTCAGAAAACTCCAAATATAATGGCTACTACATTATTGAATGAATTTAATCATACTTCAGGCACTGCAGTATATAAAGATACAATAGATCCGTATAAATTTAACACAAGGGATATATACGTGACTATTCCATATACAAAATATGTAAATACAACTGGAATGGACAACAAACTCAATACTTTTTATTTAGAGAGCAATACTAAACAAAATGATATAATAAAAGAAGCATTTGCATATTTCAAGTATAATAAATCTATAGACAGTGGAATTAATTCTAATAATTCTCTAATATCTGTAGTATCTGTGCTTACAAAAATGGCGCAAAATGGATTATATGGGTCTGTATTGCAATCAGAGAATATAAGTGGATTAAATGAAACATATAAAATAAGATTCTTCGCTGATACAAAAATATTATATAGTGTCGCTAAGAAGTATGGACTAAGAACGTCGCAGTGGGGAATGATAAAGGCTGGAGGTACTTGGTGGCCCATAGGAAGTTATTGGGTCGCACCGTATAATTTAATGGAAATGTGGTTTCCAAATAGTAGTGATCTACAAGATGGAGTAGTGGCATTATCTACATTCATAATTTTACTTCTATTGCCATATATACCATTCTTAAATGAGATTCCAGATAAACTTAAACTATATAAAATATTTTGGAATAGATTTACTATTCCTGAGTTAAAGAATCGTAAGAAAGATAAACAAGATAAATAGGATTGATAAAATATATATAACGAATTATTAGCAATGTAAATTCTTTGTAATATTTTATTAAGCGTTAGAGATACCTCATATTGTGTATTAAGATATCTAGAAAAATACTTCCGGTAAATCACAATAGAAAACTTGGCGGAGACGGTGGGATTCGAACCCACGAGGGGTTGCCCCCTACTCGCTTTCCAAGCGAGCGCAATAGGCCTCTATGCGACGCCTCCGTTCTATTTTTTAGTTCATAATACAGAAACAAACAATTATATTCCGTTTATTTTACTTCACATCATCTATCTACCTGATTTTTTAATCGTATACATGGCATTATCAGCCTGTTCCATAAGCATATTAATATCTTGGTCTCCATTGAATCTAATATATCCAATACTTGCGATATCACCTAATGGATCTATTTCTGGTACAGTAATACCGCGTACGATTAGTTTATCACGTAGCTCACACTTGGCGAGATAAATTGCTTGATATACACGATCGGCAATAGTTTTCGCTTCACTATCATAATCAAACAAATCATCTAATGAATCATTTGGTTTACGCAAAAAGAAGGTCGCAGCAAATTCATCACCGCCCACACGCGCAAACATATCATCTGGACGAAATACAGTTGATACGTGGCTACTGATAAGACGTAAGTATTCATTTCCAACAGAATGACCATACTCATCATTTACTTTTTTGAATCTATCAATATCAATATGTAATACATAGAGTGCTGCCGAATTAATTTTACGTGCTCGTTCTATTTTAATTTCTAATGTTTCTTCAAATGCACGAAGATTTGGTATTTCAGTAAGCGAGTCTTTTCGTGCTTCTTTTTTTGCTTGTATATATTTTTCGTACAAATGAGTTATATTATCTTTTACTGTCTCTAATTTAATCACTTCTTCCGCAAGTGTTTGTTTAATTTCAGGTGATAAAGTTTCATCTTGACTAATATCGCGTAAACGTGTAAGCGATTCATGAATAGATTTTTGTACTAATTCTCTATGCGCTTCTATCTCAGACGTATTTTTCTCAAATGATGTATGTGGACTATTATTGTTTTTTGGTTCTTTTTCAAGCATGTTATATTTATTAATGTTTAGTTAATTGATTAGCAAGTAATGCTGCTATACGATCTTTTACAGGTGGGTGCGTTGAGAAAATACGACCTATCCAATCAGTTTTTTTTGCGCCAAATGGATCTCCTATAAAAAGATGCGCCGTTGCATGACTTGTTTTTCGCATCGGTTTTCCATATGCCTCTATTTTTTGCAATGCGGATGCAAGACCTTCCGGATAACGAGTAAGTAATGCACCTGATGCATCTGCAAGATATTCACGCCGCCGTGATATTGCTAATTTAATGAGTTGAGCGGCAAATGGTGCTAAAATAATACCAATAATTGTAATAATAATTATAAACTGATTACCTCCCTCTCTATCGCGACCACCACTAAAAAATGAAAGTCGTAAAAAAATATCAGCTGCTATTGCTAAAAAGCCCGCAAGAATAACAGTAATAGTCATCAATAAAATGTCTTTATTTTTTATATGAGATAATTCATGAGAAATAACTCCCTCAAGCTCACTGCGGTTCATTATAGAAAGAAGTCCTGTTGTAGCACATACAACAGAATGTTTTTCATTACGACCAGTTGCAAACGCATTTGGTGATGGATCGTCAATAACATATAGTTTTGGATTAGGTAACCCCGCAGTTATCGCTAGATTTTCGGTCACAGTGTAGAAATCAAAATAACGCTCACGCGTTGCTGGATGTGCACCTGTCATAGAAAGTACAACTTTATCTGAATACCAGTAACTCCATATATTTATAAGAACAGCAAATACAATCGCCGCATATAATATATTCGGAGATTGATAATACCATGACACTGCAAACCCTGCTGCAATGACCAATGTTAGAAAAACGACTATAAGAAACCATGTTCTCCAAATATTTGACGCTTTTTGTGAATACAGTGTCATACCAATATTAAATATATTTTATAATTTCTTCTGCAAACGTTCTTCAACTAATTTTATCTCGTAATCAATACCAGAAATAAGCTCATACTCTGCAAGATTATTTACAGTAACCCATGTATAATCCACAGTATCTTCACCAAGTACAATTTCTCCACCACTATACTTACAATAGTAACTAAGTACTATAACTGGAATACCATCTGTACGAATGAACGCAAGATTGAGTAAATAATGTATATCACTAATCTCAACACCAACTTCTTCTCTAACTTCTCGTCTAAGTGTATTTTCAACTACATTGAACCATTGCGGAGTCTCACTGTTAGAGTGTGTTGCTTCAGTATGTATGTAATCATCAGTTTCTATACCTCCACCAGGAACAGTCCACTTGCTTGGCCAAGCTTTTTCAGTAGCAGAACGCTTAGCAATAAGGTAATGATACTTACAATCCGAGTCTTTACGCCAAATAATTCCAGTAACAGCAATACGATGAAGTTCTTTATGTACTGGATGCGGTACTTTCATGATGCTCAAAACTGGACTTTCACCGGATCTTTCGCGGCGGAACTATCATCAAGCTCAAACAAATCTTGTGATGAAATATTGAACATATGCGCCATGACATTCGTTGGGAATTGCTGTGTAGCAATGTTTAGATCACGCACGTTGCCGTTGTAAAAACGACGTGCTGACTGAATTTTATCTTCTGTGTCGGTGAGCTCTCTTTGAAGCTGAAGGAAGTTCTCATTCGCTTTTAGATTTGGATATGCTTCTGTGACTGCAAAAAGTGACTTGAGCGTGCTGGAAAGCATATTTTCTGCTTGTGCTTTACCTTGTATGCCAGACGCTCCCATAGCAGCTCCACGCGCAGCTGTTACATCTTCAAAAACCTTTTTTTCATGCGCAGCGTATCCTTTTACAGACTCAACAAGATTCGGAATAAGATTATACCTACGCTTTAATTGTACATCAATATCGGCCCACGCTTCTTTTGCGCGGTTTACACGCGACACGAGACTGTTATACATTACAATCATCCATATAATGACGACTGCAATAATACTAAGAATTATGATAAGTGAAAGTGACATATTGTTTATGTTAACTAATAAAGTATATTTTATATTATAACACCAGCGGTGGTCTTCAGACCACCGCTGGTGTTATATAAATACTTTTTAAACTAAAACTTCGTAAGCACTTATTTATTAACCGTTTAGAAACCCATACCACCACCCATATCACCACCTTGAGGTGTTACTGGTTTTGGTTCAGGAATATCAGCAATTGCAATCTCAGTAGTTAAAAGCATTGCAGCTGCTGAAACAGCATTTTCAATCGTACTACGTATTACTTTTGCAGGGTCAATTATTCCAGCTTTTAGCATATCAGGTATCACGGTGTCTTCCAATGCATCATAACCCGCAAATCCTTTTAGCTCATTTATTTCACGAATAATGAGTGATGTGTCTTCTTTTCCAGAATTAAGTGCTATTTGACGTAGTGGTTGTTCTAACGCACGTATTACGATTTCAAAACCAATCATTTCATCTTTCGTAAGGTTTTTCTTAGCATAAGCAGTTTTAAGCATATGTGAGACCTTAGTTAAAGTAGTACCACCGCCAGGTAAAATACCTTCTTCAAGAGAAACTTTTGTCGCTTTAACAGCATCATCAATTTTATCTTTCAAGTATTTCATTTCCGTTTCAGTTGCCGCTCCAACTCGGATAACCGCTATACCACCAGAAAGCTTTGCAATACGTTCTTCAAGTTTATCTTTATCAAATTTTGATTCTGTTTGTTCAATAAGAGTCTTTAATTGTTGAACTCTTTCTTCAATGTTGCTCTTTTTCCCTTTTCCTCCAACGAAAATTGTTGTATCTTTTGTTGCGACCACGCGATTTGCTTTCCCAAGCATTGCAACAGTTGCACTTTCAAATGTTTCGCCAATATCTGAAGAAAGTACTTGGCCTCCAACTACAGTGGCGATATCTGCAAGTAATTCTTTTTTATGGTCACCATATCCAGGAGCTTTCATTGCAAGAACATTAAATGTCCCGCGCAGTTTATTAACTACAAACGTAGCTAATGCGTCACCTTCTATATCATCAGCAATAATAACAAGTTCTTTTTTACCAACCTGTGCCACTTTCTCAAGAAGTGGGAGAATTTCTTGCACATTACTAATTTTTTTATCGGTAATAAGTATGGATGCATCGCGATATTCTGCTTCCATACGCTCAGGATTGGTTACCATATATGGAGATACATATCCTTTATCTATTTGCAATCCTTTCACAACATCATATGATAATTCAGTACCTTGTGACTCTTCAACAGTTACAACACCGTTTTCTCCAACTTTATCAACAGCCTCTGCAATTATTTTACCAAGTTCTTCAGATTCCGATGCAATCGCAGCTACTTGTTGTATGTTGTTTTTACCAGAAATTGGTTTTACCATTTTCTTTATTTCAGCAATAGCAGTATCACGTGCTTCTTCCATTCCTGTACGAATAGCTTTGGCATTTGCTCCTTTTCCAAGATCTTCTAGACCTTCATTAACCATTGCTTCAAATAACACTACTGTTGTTGTTGTGCCGTCACCAACACCATCATTAGTTTTACCAGAGACTTCTTTTACAATTTCTGCACCCATATTCTCAAAAGGATCTTTCAAAGAAATTTCTTTTGCGATAGAAGCTCCATCATTAGTTATACGTGGTGCTCCATATGATCGACTCATTACAACGTTTCTACCACGCGGACCCAATGTGACTTTTACAGCTTCAGCTGCTTTGCTTATACCATCATGAAGTTTATGTCGTGCTTCTTCACCAACTAAAATTTGTTTAGCCATAGTATAAATTATTAATTAGGAATAATAGCGAGAATACTTGATTCTGAAAGTATATAGTACTCTTCGTTGTTTATTTTAACTTCGTCATATCCGTATTTTGAAAATAATACGGTATCACCAATATTTACTTCAACTGGTTGTCGAGATCCATCATCATATTTACCGGGACCAACAGCAACTACCTTACCGCGTTCCGGCTTTTCTTTATTAGCTGATTCCGGAATTATAATCCCAGATACAGATTTAATTTCATCCTTACCAATCGGTTTTATTACTACACGATCACTAAGTGGTTGAATGAATGTTTTACTTTTTTTTATCATAATTACTAAATATTACATTTATAATATAATAATAAACCCAATATCAGTGTAATATACTCACACTGACATATTTACAGTATAAATATACTAACATATCTACGCAAGAAATACTACGATTATGCACTATTGTATATTTTAGTAATACTATGTTATGCTCATTCGTACAGATGGAAGTAATCTCTACATTCTTACCGTATGCGGAAATTGTTATATCACTCCTGGTGATTATTGGTGTGGTGCTTCAACAACGCGGTGCAAGTCTTGGTGGCGCGTTTGGTGGAGACAATTTCTCATCGACATTTTATAAACGCCGTGGTGCGGAACTTTTTCTGTTTCGTGCAACAATTATATTGGCGATTTTATTAGTATTGATTGCAGCAACTGGCTTCTTTCTGCATGGAGCATGAACTACAAGTTTTCGCGGATCGTTTTCGCAGTAATGCGGCATAGGCATTGTAAGATATTGAGACGGTTCTCAGATTCTCTACATTCACTCCTTCTATGCGATCGGCTTATTATGTATGTGCTTGCGAGTATTATAGTAATCGTGAGTATTAGTACACTACGCTTACTTGAACAACAATTACTTGTTACAGTACCCGCGTATGGTGGCACTATAGTAGAGGGTGATTTAGGGTCTCCAAGATATGTAAATCCACTTCTCGCTCTTACAGATGCAGACCGTGATATAACTGCTCTTACATATGCCGGATTAATGGGATTTTCGGCGAATGGAAAATTGTCTATGGTGCTTGCAAAAAAATATACAGTTTCACCTGATGGGAAAATATATACGTTTACATTACGAAAAAATGCACGTTTTTCAGATGGTATGCCAGTAACTGCAGCTGATGTTGTCTTTACCGTACAAAAGGCACAAGATCCTGCTCTTAAAAGTCCGTGGTTTCAAGATTGGCATGGAGTTATAGCATCAGCTGTAAATGCATATATAGTACGTTTTACTCTTCCGCAACCATACGAGCCATTCTTACAAAATACTACAATGGGTATATTACCGAAATATCTATGGAAGAATATTTCAGACGCACAATTTCCCTTCTCAAAACTTATAGTCAGTCCTGTCGGTGCTGGTCCATTTATGGTTAAACGTATCGTACGAGATAAAAATAGTGGACTTATTCTTGAATATGATGTTACCGCTTCAAAAAACTATGTATTTGGAAGACCATATCTCAATGGTATAAATATACGTTTTTACTCAAATGCATCTAACCGTAATGAAGCATTAGCTCAAGGGAAGATTGAAAGTGCTTATGGTGTTGTCGGTAATGGTTCTAACGAACGTGTAGTTGTAGCTCCATCTTCAAGCGTGTTCGGTGTATTCTTTAATGAAAATAAATACCCTATTCTTGTAAATAAAGAAATACGCAAAGCATTATCAATTGCAATTAATCGCAAGTCACTTATACATAATGTACTTAATGGAAATGGATTTCCAATCATGGGGCCAGTACCGCCAGGAATGGGAGTAAAACAAACAGTAGTACCTTCTGGAATTAAGTCTACAGAAAACGCAGCTAATGTTCTTGAACAAGCAGGTTGGGTATATAACGGAAATGCGCGAGAGTGGAAAAACAAAACTAAGAAATTAACATTTAGCTCTATTACTGTTAAAACATCAAATGTATCGTCTTTACATGCGATAAGTTCCGTAATACGAAAAGATTGGCAAAAACTTGGAATATCAGTAAATATTGAACTTTACGAGTCAGGTGATCTAAATCAAAATGTAATTCGTCCGCGCGATTATCAAGCATTATTGTTCGGTGTTGCTATAAATCATGGTCAGGATATATTTGCATTTTGGGATTCATCACAACGTACAAACCCCGGATTAAATATTGCACTTTATGCTAATAAGACAGTTGATAACCTTCTTGAAGATGCGCGAACAACAGAAAATTCAAAAACACGTACAGCTGATCTTAATGCAATTGAAAGAGATATCAGTGCTGACTATCCGGCAGTATTTCTATATACACCGAAATTTATCTACACTGTACCAAATAACTTACGAGGTATTGCTCTTCCAGTTATTAATACACCATCAAATCGATTTGCAACTGTCGCACAATGGTATACGGAAACGAATCTCGTATGGCCGTTTTTAGCATCCAAGAAAATATATTAAATATACCAGATAAAATTTGTACAAGTAACGATGATATTCAATATATACTTATAAATTATTCACTTATTATAAACTTACAATATAAATATGACATCAGCACCGGCACCAGAGCCACAAAATTTGCAACACATTAAATCACAACAAGACGAAAGACAGAATAACCCTAATCGTCGAATCTTTCAAAAAACTTCACATCATTATGTGCGAGGAAAATCACGACCAGGATCAGCTATGCGACGAATTCAACGTACGCTACGACGCCCGACAACACTCAATATTTCAAGACGTGGGAAAAAAGCTGATTATTTCCCCGAACCACCAGATAATAAAACCATCCGTGTAATACCAATCGGTGGTGTAGAGGAAGTCGGCCGTAATATGATTGCAGTTGATGTGAATGGAGATATTTTCGTCATAGATGCCGGTTTTCAATTTGTTTCTGAAGATATTACACCAGGTGTTGATTATACATTACCAAGTACAAAATTTCTAGAAAAAAATAAAAGCCGTATACGAGCTGTCATTATTACTCATGGTCATCTCGACCATATAGGTGGTATTCCATTTTTACTTCCACGTTTTGGTAATCCTCCAATTTATACCAGATCATTAACAGCTGTAATGATTGCAAAACGACAAGAGGAGTATCCAGATGTACCAAAACAAGAAGTAATAGTTATTGAATCCGGAAGTGAACATACAATTGGAAATACAAAAATTTCATTTTTCCCAGTTACTCATTCAATACCGGACTCTATGGGTATTTCGATACATACATCATACGGTAATGTGGTCATAACTGGTGACTTAAAATTGGATCATGATGATGACGAACCAAATGAACATGAAAAAGCCGTATGGGAAAAGATTGGTAAGGAACAAAATTTGTTATTTATTGCTGACTCAACTAATGCGGAAAAAGGTGGTTTTTCTATTCCTGAAAAACGAGTAACTGAAACATTACAAGAAATAATGCAAACAGTACAAGGACGTCTTATTATTGGTACTTTCGCCTCTCAGTTTGATCGGATGGTACATATTATTAAGATTGCTGAACAACTTGGAAAAAAGATAGTTACTGAAGGAAGATCTATTCGTACCAATTTAGAAATCGCTCAGAAGACTGGTTTGTTAACTGTACAAAAAGATACAATTATTTCAGCACAATCAATAGGAGATTATGCGCCAAATAAAATTATTATACTTTCCACAGGTGCTCAAGGAGAAGAATTCGCAGCTTTGATGCGCATTGCAACAAAGAAACATAAATATATTCAATTAAGTGAACGTGATACTGTTGTATTATCTTCATCTGTAATTCCGGGTAATGAAATTGCTGTACAAAAATTAAAAGATAATCTTTATCGTGGTGGTGCTACAATTATCCATTATCGGTCTTCTGATGTACATTCAACAGGACATGGAAATGCTGGTGAGTTGGTATGGGTCAATAAGTGTGTAAATGCAAAATTCTTTATGCCTGGATATGGATACTATTCTATGCTTTCTTGCCATGCTAAAGCTGTTGAACAAGCTGGGCGTGCAAAAGATACGATAATTATTCCCGATAATGGTATGGTAATTGACATAATTGATGGGAAAAAAATATTCGTCCATAAAAAAAAGATTCCATCAGCACCATTAGTTGTAGACGGATTTTCTATTGGTGATATGAAAGAAGTTGTAATTCGTGATCGTAAAATGCTTGCAAAAGACGGTATGTTTGTTGTTATTATTACAATGCAATTAAAAACAGGTAAGTTGAGAAAATCACCGGATATTATTTCGCGTGGTTTTATTTACTTACGCGAATCACAAGATTTACTCAATCAAGCTCGTATTATCACTAAAAAAACTGTTGAAGATTCTACAAAAAATATGAATCCAATTGATCTTGATTATGTAAAAAATATATTAGCAGATACACTTGCTGGATTCTTGTTCACAAAAACGAATAAAGCTCCAATGGTAATTCCTGTTATTATAGGTGTGTAAGTATAATCTATGAGATATCAAACTAAACGCCGTGGCTATGCCGCGGCGTTTAGTTTGATATAAATAATCAACACTATTTTTTCTGTAAAATCAATACGTTACCGTTTAACCAACGGTTCGCTGCCGGCAACCAAATTTTCGTCAATGGATGATTTATACATATATGTGGACGCGCAGGGCATACATATCTACCATAAAGTACAAACCCATTGTTCACATACTTCCAATCCTTTTTGGGAATCAGTGTTTCGAGATCTTTTGATATTTTTGTTGGTTCTATATTATCACTTAAATTAAAACGGATTACAAAACGTCGTACGTGTGTATCTGTAGCAATCCCATTCCATATATTAAATAATTCACCTAATACAATATGTGCTGTTTTATAACCTACACCAGGCAATTTCATTAACTCAGATTCAGTATGTGGCACCCGTCCTTTATGAGTTGTATGAATAATTTGTGCTGTGGCAATAATATTTTTTGACTTATTATGAAAAAAAGGAATTGAAGATATGTTTTTAGCAAGAATCGTTTGTGCAACTCTCGCAAAGTCATTGACTGTTTTATATTTTTTAAATAATAAACTTGTACATATGTTGACTGTTTTATCTGTACATTGTGCTGAGAGGATAATTGCGACAACACATTGAAATGATGTATTGTATTTTAATTCGGTTTTTGGTTTCGGATACGTATGTCGTAAATAAGCAACAATTTTTATAGCGCGAGTACGACGCTCTTTATCGTTTAATATTGATATTTTATTCATCGTATTATATTTAACTCGTGAAATAAATATAATTAATTATATATTATTAATATTTCGTTTAGTAAATGCAAATCGATAGAATATTGAACCTATTACTCCAGCTGCAAGACAAGTTAATAGTCCAATTGTGAGCATTCCAAACACTGGGACAATACCAATAAGCATAAGTACAAACATACCAAGCACAGCGTCTTTCCATGTTACATATATATTTCGTTTAGTAAAACGACTGCGTAAAATTGCGCCCGAAATAATCCCAGCATACACAAATGCCAGAAGTAAAAGAAACATATATGCTGTAGCTATAATAAACGCGGCAACGAGTCCTACAAAAGTAATTGAAAGTAATAATAACAAAACAGGTGTTGCGGTAATAATTCCAAAACCAAGTAATAACATTAGCATTGTATGTGGAAATGGTTTACGTGTTACTTGTCTTGTAACTTTGTTAGTAAATCCTGCAAATAATCCTGCAAATAATCCTGCAACAATAACAGCACCTATAATACGTACAAGAAAAAATATACCTATACCGGCAAGCGCAAATGCCGACGCTTCTTGTGATGTTGGAAGAAACGATGCGCCTGTGTATGTAACTACTCCATCAACATGAGCTGATGATGGAATATCTGCTGCTTCTGATGCTTCGTATTGAAGTGACCCGTGTATTATTGTGTTTGGTGCAAGAGTAAGAGTATTAAGGGCTTGTGCATGGACATCTCCATTAAACGTTCCTGAAAGATATATATTATTTCCATATACCGTAACTTGACCGCGAGAACCGGATAGCAATCGTACTGTATCACCGATTGCAAGAATGTCTTTTGCATGAGCGGCATTATCATCAATTGAGAATCCTACAACAGCAAGATCACCTGTAACAGGTGCTGTGATTGATACTCTTGCACCAATAGCACGTAAATTACCGCCGACTGGAGCACGAACTTCAACTGAACCTGCTGCAACAAGTACGTCTTTATGTACTGAAGCAGACAATATAACTGACCCACCAAGTATTGTTAAATCTTGTGGTGTACTTGTTGCAACAATTACCGTACCTCCTGCTATATAGACATTGTTTAAACTTGGTGTTGATTTTGTAAATACTAAATTTTGTCCACCACTAATCGTCATTGTTGCTTGAGCAATAAATGGTGTACCAATAAAAACCAATACCACAATACCCAGTATAGATATATATTTCATATTAATTAGTATACATTTTTGTATGTACTTGAAAAGTATCATATAGCTAATAAAAATTAGCTATATGATAAACATAAAACAAAAGGTTCATTAATTATTGATGTGCTTGAATTAATGTAACTTTATGTTTTTTTATACGCCAGTATGCGACACATGCAATAAGAATACTAATAATCGCTGAAAATACACAATAGAAACAAATTGCTTGAATAACAAATATTTCTATTCCTGTAAGGATTATCGAAACAACAACACCTATTGCAGCAAATATACGTATAAATTTCCAAAATATCTCTAACATCCATACAAATGTAATTGCCGTCAGTATAAAGATAACACTGTAAAATACAATACCGTATATACTTATTGGTATACCAAAAATATGTGAATATACACTTAAAGCAACAATATTGCATCCGTTATAACCATCAACAGAACAATTTATAGGAACGTTTGATAATATTTGTTGAGTAATATATACAGTATCGGCAATACCAACAAAAGATAAAAATAAAATTAAAAAACGTCTAACAAGTGTCATTTTGCTAAATATACCATAATAAAGTTCTGACGGTAAATATATATATTAGTTATGTTATCTGATAGCATAAATAATCCATATACAAAAATATATATATAACATTTATATCATTTGTGCGGTATGCTATGTAATATGTCCATTTCACCTATATTATTCAATCATTTAATTGAAGCTGCTTCTTCATTTTGGATACTATCTCTTGTTATTATTATTGGTTCAATGCTTTCTGAAGATATCACTATTATGTTCGTTGGAATACTCGCCGCAAGTCATTATTTTCCTTTATTGCTTGGTATAGTACTGCTTATTATAAGTATTGTGATAAGCGATATAATTGCGTATGGTATTGGACGTGTGGCGATTCATAATCATATAGCACAACGTATTGTTGAACATGAGAGGATCGCTCCTTTACGAGCACTTATTGAGAAACGTCCAAGAATAACTATTTTTACAACACGTTTTATGCCTGGATTTCGATTTTCTTTATTTTTAGCCTGTGGTTCTTTAAAAATAGACTTTCCTACTTTTGTTTTTATTTCAATATTATCATCAACTACATGGGCAACAATACTCGGTGTATCTTCATTTTTCTTTGGAACATATACACTTCATATGTTAGGATATTGGCGCTTCCCTATTTTGGCGATATCGCTTGGCGTATTATTTTATATTGGTTATCGTCATTGGAAGAAAATGACGGCTACACGAAATTGAGAAATAATTTAAATTATTGAAAAATATATATAATTTGTGTACATCTTGCGCTATTGGTGATATGTATCATCGATAGCGCAAAAAAGTATAATCAACTACCGAACAGTAAAATCGCAATGAAATCTCTTTGAGAGATTATATTCGCTTTACCAACGTTTCAAGTGCTCGCGTAAGAAACTGTATTGTTTCCTTATCAATCAATTCTCCGTTTTCATCAAACTTTTGACTTGCGTTTGATAGATAAAACTCCGGTTGCCCAATCACATAAGCATCAAGAAACAGTAAAATTGGTTTCAGGTGTTGTTGAGCCATAGCGGTCCCATATTGCCCAAAAGACGCACCCAATACCAATACGTGCTTTCCGGCAAAAGAGTTCTTTCCCCAAGGACGCGACGCCCAATCAATGGCATTTTTGAGCACACCAGAAATTGATCTGTTAAACTCCGGTGTTGCAATGATTACACCGTCAGATGATTCTATAGCATCTTTTAACGCCTGTGCCTGCTCCGGAAACGCCGTCTCAGCATCTTGGTTATATAGTGGCAATGTAGATATATCAAAAATTGATATATCTACATTGTTCGGTGCATATTTTTGAGCAGCACGAAGCAACGCAGTATTATATGAACCTGTTCGTAAACTTCCTGAAATCGCAATTATATTCATAGATGAGATATTAATGTAATATTTATTATTAATTCACTATTTATAACATAACCAGTGCATAGTGCTGGCTGTGTATAACTTTTTCTAAATAAATCTTATTTTTTTGCTTGAAGTTGTGATTCAATTAATAATTTAACTTTAGAATATGGTTGTGCGCCAACGATAAGATATTTACCTATAACCATACTCGGAGTACCTCTAATACCAATAGCTCGTCCTTCTGAACCATCGGCAGAAATAGCGGCTTCAAATTGATTTTTATCTTTATTCATACGAGCTATAATAATATCAGTATCTACTCCGGGAATTTTCTTCGTTAATGTAACTATACTACTAAGATTACCGAAACCTGAGTTTTCTTTATCTTGAGCGGAAAACATTGCTTGGTACCATTCATAAAACTTATTTGGATATGTTGCCCACACAGCTCGTGCGAATAACGCCGCGGTTTTAGAATCTGGACCAAGAAATACAAAATCTTTAAAAACTATTTTAAGTTTACCTGTTTGTACATAATTTTTATAAAGCTCCGATTCTGTATTTTGCTCAAACAATTTACAATATGGACATTGATAATCAAACCATTCAATTAGAGTTACGGGTGCGTCTTTATTGCCAATATATGGATTGCCTGCAATTTTAATATCTTTTGTGTTTACTACTTGCATATTCTTAATTGGATGTGTAGCAGATGATTGTCCGGTAGTTGGTTTAATAGGAGCAACTCCTCGTCCAAAAAATATCGCTAAGCCAACAATAATAGCACCAACTAATACTGCAAGTGGAGTAAGATAACGATCTTGTGTTTTTGTATTCATATAAATATTTATCAATTGTATTTTTGATAGGAATAATAATTAAAAGTATACCAGTGCAATGTTATATCACGCAAATAATTGTATATAATTAAAATAAAAAATAGTATATACAACCTACTGGGTCGTATATACTATTTTTGTGAATGTTGTACATTGCGACGTGATTTGGCACGATCAGAATCAGTGAGAAACATTTTACGCAAACGAACACTTTTAGGTGTTATTTCCAAATACTCATTTTCAGCCATAATTTCCAATCCACGTTCAATAGTAAGTAAATAAGGTGGCACAAGAGTAATTGCTTCATCTGTTCCAGACGCCCGTACATTTGTAAGATTTTTATTCTTTGTTGGATTAACAGTCATCTCTTCACCTTTTACTGTGTTACCAATGACTTGTCCTTCATATATATCTGTTGCAGGTGCGATATATAGTGTCCCACGTTCTTGTAAACCCCATAATGAATACCCAAATGCTTTGCCAGTTATCATAGATATCATTGAACCGACAGAACGTTTATGTATTTCACCTACATATGGTTTAAAACCAATCATTCGTGCCGAGAGAATACCTTCACCTTTAGTATCAATAACAAATTGATTACGATATCCGAGTAATCCGCGTGTCGGACCTTCAAAAACAATACGTACTGTATTATTGTCTTGTTGCATACTTGTCATTGTAAATCCACGTATACCAAGTCGCTCAATAACAGCACCTTGATGTATTGCTGGAGTATCTATAATTACTTCTTCAAATGGTTCTGTTTTCTTACCATTTTCCTCATGGAAAATAACGTGTGGCTGTGATACTTGTAACTCATATCCGGCACGACGCATATTTTCAAGTAATATGGCGATATGTAACTCACCACGACCTGATACATCAAACTGTTCCAATGATGAAAAATCAATACGAAGACCGACATTCACTTCAAGTTCACGCTCTAAATATTCACGAATCTTACGTGTGGTCACATACTTTCCTTCACGACCTGCAAACGGAGAGTTATTCACTAAAAATGATAATGTAACTGTTGGTTCATCAATAGTTATAGCTGGTAATAATTTAATATCTTGTTGTGTATAAATAGTTTCTCCTATTTCAATATTTGGCAATCCTGCAACGAGAACTATATCTCCAGCATCTGCTTCGTTTACTTCAACTCGTGATAAACCATTAAACGTAAATATTTTTGTTATCTTTCCTTTACGTGGTGAATTGTTTGGTGTGTTGATATACACTTCTTCATTAGTATGTACGATACCATCATACACACGTGCTATAGCCATACGACCAAGAAAATTATCATACGCAAGATTAAATGGTTGCAAACGAAGTGGTAATGATATATGTTCTGTGGTTGCGGCAGGTGGTACTTTTTCAATAATTACATCTAAAAGTGGTGTTAAATCTTTTGAATCATCCTCTAATGAGCGCTTTGCGATACCTTTACGACCTATTGAATATACAACTGGAAAATCCGCCTGTTCATCTGATGCGCCAAGCTCCAAAAAAAGCTCTAATACTTCTTCTTCGCAACGTGCTGGGTTAGCTGCTGGCTTATCTATTTTATTTATAATAACGATTGGTTTAAGTCCAAGTTCAAGGGATTTTTTTAACACAAATCTTGTTTGTGGCATCGGGCCTTCTTGTGCATCTACTACTAACAATACCGAGTCAATTGAACGTAACACTCGCTCAACCTCAGAACCAAAATCTGCATGTCCTGGTGTATCAACAATGTTTATCTTCGTATCCTTATAAGTTATAGATGCGTTTTTTGAATAAATAGTAATACCACGCTCTTGTTCAAGAGTATCACTGTCCATTGAAACACCTTCTTCAATTGCTCCTGTTTGACGAAGCAGTGCATCAGTAAGTGTTGTTTTACCATGGTCAACATGTGCAATAATAGCAATATTTCTTATATCCATACAATAAAATAAAAGACCGCGAGGTCTTATAAATATCATTATGCCATATATGTAAGTAAAATGCTATTAACTTATTATCTTTTATTTATTAAAGTTTATTATCAACTAAAACAAGAATTTTTATTCTTAAAAAATTGCTCTTTATAATTACTTTGATACAGTGTAATTATATATGGGTCAATCTAATAATAAAGAACAAGAATATGAAGGTGTTATTAAAATAACTCGGCGTGGAATCGGTTTTTTTTCTATTGGTGAAAACAAGGAAGATTTAATTATCCCACGAGAATTGATTGGAACGGCATTCCCGGGAGATGTAGTGAAAGTGGAAAGCAATGGATTTTTAAAAGGACGTCCTGCCGGAAAAGTAATGTCTGTGATTGAACGTGTACACAATACATTTGTAGGAACTATTTCACAAGAAAATGGCAAAACTATTCTTACACCTGACTTGAAAAATATGTACACAATATTTGTGATTTCAAGTGAACATCCACCAATAGGACACAAGGTGCTTATACGATTCACACATTGGGATGAAAATGAAGACTTTCCTGTTGGTGTTATTGAAACTGATATTGGTGTAGCTGGAATAAACGAAACAGAAATACGCGCGCTGGCATTTGGAGAAGGGTTTAATCTTTTCTTTTCTCAATCTGTTATTAAAGAAGCTAAAGTGCTTGAGCAAGAAGGTAGTGCACATATCTCAGCGGAAATTGCGCGCGGTATACGGCGCGATTTCCGCGATATAACTACTTTCACAATTGATCCATTTGACGCAAAAGATTTTGATGACGCACTTTCGGTACGTATCTTAAAAGACGGTATGACTGAAGTCGGAATACATATAGCTGATGTGTCTTTTTTTGTGATTCCTGGAACTGAAATTGATACTGAGGCGCGAGAACGATCTACAAGTGTATATTTAGTGGATCGTACAATACCGATGCTTCCAGAGATACTTTCAAATGATTTGTGTTCATTACGACAAAATGAGGACCGTCTGACAGTATCAGCTGTATTTACACTTGACTCCGATGGTAATATACATAAACGTTGGTTTGGTAAAACAATCATTCGTTCAAACAAACGTTTTACATATAAGGAAGCACAGAAATCTCTTGATTCAGGCGCTGGAATCTTTGCAAAAGAACTTAATTCTTTACGTACAATTGCAAAAGCAATCCGCACTAAACGTACAGAGAATGGAGCTATTGAGTTTGATACTGCGGAAGTGGAAATTAAATTGGATGATACTGGTAAACCAATATCAATCAATTTGAAAAACCGACAGGATACGAATTTGCTCGTTGAAGATTTTATGCTACTCGCAAACTCTGAGGTCGCTAAGTATCTTACTGAATGCTCAAAGAAACGAGGACTGTCGCGTAGTTTCATATACCGTGTACATGACGCTCCTGATGTAGACCGTATTGAAAATCTATCATTATTTTTACAAGTGCTTGGATATAAATTAAATACCAACGCCGGAAAAGTAAAAGGTTCTGATTTAAATATATTACTTAAAAGTGTAAAAGGGAAACCTGAAGAATATCTAATTAAAACTGCAGTGCTACGGTCTATGGCAAAGGCAGTATACGCAACAAAAAATATAGGACATTTCGGACTTGCTTTTACATACTATACACACTTTACATCACCAATCCGACGCTATCCTGATTTATATATCCATCGTACTTTAAAACATTATACAGAAGAAACACGTATTCCAGAAAAAGAATTAGAAACAGTTGAAGAACTTGCAACACATGGTTCAGAACAAGAAATATCTGCAACACACGCAGAACGAAACTCTATTAAAATGAAACAAGTTGAATTTCTCGCACCTCGTATTGGAGAGATATTTGATGCTGTCATTTCTGGTGTTACCGAACATGGTATTTATATAGAAGAAAATACGACACATGCAGACGGCATGGTACGTATAAACTCACTTGGTGATGACTATTTTGAATATGAACCGACACATTATCGCTTGGTTGGAAAACGAACTAAAAAAACATATACATTGGGTGATCTAATACGAGTAAAACTTATTGAAGCGCGTACTCAAGAACGTGAGCTTGATTTTGCACCGGCTACAATTCAATAATTAAATTAGTTGTAATCTATACAGAAGAGTACCTATCCAAAGCACTAATATAAGATAATACAACGCCCATCCTTCACCAGGAGGAAACCAACGTGAAAATATCCTAAAATGTTTTATATACCACTTTTCACCAAACAATACAATAAAATTATAGCTCACACTATCAATAACGAGCAGATAAAAAATAATTGATTCAATTGACATAAATATAATATTAAATTTAATAAATTAAATTATCCAGAATATAATATATTATATCATTTTTCATGAGCATATCTCTAATACTTTCAATATTATTCATCTATCATATCCAAAACAAGAGTACCCCAGGTAAAGTTATGTGCACCATACCCTTCTCCTGTTTCTGGATTAAAATATTCACGAAATCCGCTTTTTTCAAGTAATGCCATAGATTTATCATGTATGTTCTGTGCTTCTTTTACAAATCCATAGCGCATAAGTCCCTTATATATAAACCAATGCGTTGCCATCCATACAGAACCACGCCAATAACCATCTGGACGATACGATGATTCCTTTTTAGAAACTGTGCGTATACCAAACTGTGCCGAGAATGTATTTTCATTCAATAATTCATGTTCAATAATATTTTTAGCTTCTTTATTAGAATAAAGTTTTGCGAAAAGTGGCGCAAAATGTGCCCATGTGGCAACGTGTAATTTAGTATAGTCAGACCCAAAAGCAGACCAAAATATTCCTCCTTCAAAAAGACGTTCTCGCATAGCCGTACGTATCAATTCAATTTGCGCTTTTAGATATTGTACGTCTGTTTCTTTATCAAGAATAGAAGCGATATGTACAAGTATGTTTATATTTTCAATTAAGATTGAATTAAAAGGTATGTCTTTTACCCAAAAATATTTTTTCATACATACTTCAGCATTGAAATTACATTTACGATTATCATCAACTAATTCTATTCTATGTTTTAAATGATCAGATAATGATATATCAGAAGGAACGTTAAGTACTTTATCAAAACGTGGGGAGTTATCTTCACCTGATTCATCTGGATCAATAATACCAGCAAGGTGATGATTCCGCGGATCACGTTTATCAATAAGATAACGATAATATCTATATAGATTTGGATAAATATCTGTAAGAAAATCGTTGTCATCTGTTGCGTTGTAGATTTCCCGTACAGCGTACGCAAGCATTGGTGGTTGTGTAATAGAGCTTGTGCCATCAGTTCCCCAATTATAACGATGTAGTGTACCTGGTACCCAATAGATAATATGCGGAATCATTCCGTTTCGGAATTGTCGAGATAGGAGTGAACGAATCTCTTTCATTGCTGTTTGTGGATCTCTTTTTGCAAGAATAATCGCATGAAAACAAGAATCCCAAAGCCATTGATATGGATATATACTTGGAGAAGGAACCGTATATGTATGCCCATTAGTTATTCTTTGGTTTTCCTTCAAAAGCTCAAAAGCGCGATCTTGAATTGACATAATAATATACGCACTATAACACTATGCTGCAAATACATACTCTGTCTATGTAGATAATTCTTACATGTTCTTTTATATTTTACATATGTAAAAGAATTGTATATATAATATTCATATTTATCATCAGTAAGTTAAAATCGCATATAAAATTATAAAGAGAATATCATAATATCATCTCTAAATTAATCAGTGTAACTTAATTGTTATTTAACTATATTAACTAAATAACTAATATAATTATCAATGCAGATTAAATAAATAAGATTTTATTAAAAAATATTATTTATGATATTAGACTCATATTTATATATACTACAACAATATATGATGCTTCTTCTGAAATACAAGTATAGTTTGTTGATAACTTATTTATTTGTTCTTAATATATATTAGGTAAAATAGCCATATCTACTTAATATTCTATTTTTTAAAGAAATATTTTTACACATTCTATTCTATGTAAAAATATAAAATTAAAATATAATATACCAATCTATGGTGGTAATACTCCGCGCTATAATATGCATTCTGCACTAATATAATCTTTGCTGGGAGACTAGGATTCGGACCTAGATTAACGGGACCAAAACCCGTCGTCCTACCATTAGACGATCCCCCAATATCTTGTACAATACCAAAAATTATTCTACACCACCAGACCTGTTAAATAACTACTGCCGCGTATTGATGATGTGCCATTGTGTATGTTCATTAGGATTATACAACAGCTCTATAATACTTCCGTTTATAGTAGTTTCTATATGTAATAATTCTCGCAGAAATCTAAGCGGATTTAAAAATTTGTTTATTGCATTTTTACCATCAATTTCATTAAGTATCATATTAATAAATAAACAATGCGAAACAACAATTATTTGTGTGCCTGAAACGGTTGAAAGTATTGAAAGTACGAGTTTAGCACGTGTTCTAAATGCTTTCATATTTTCTCCGTTTTTATACGACCATTTCTCACTACTACTGTATAGATATAATCGTATAAGATACAAAATTGAACGTATACTCCAAAAATATGCACCTAAAATACGTTCTGGCCTTTGCATTTCGCGAAAATTTTTGTCTTTAATAATCGGTAGATTATTATTGATTGTTTCTTGTAAAATTTGCGCTGTTTCAAGAGCACGAGTTGCATCACTGGTAAAAATCGTATCAATCGGAATATCTTGTAATATTTTAGCCGCTGTATGTGCTTGCACTACACCACGTGCATTAAGAGGAGTAGAAAGAAATTGATGTTTATGTGAATGATTTAAAGCTGTCTCACCATGCCGAATAATATATATATGTTTAGTTTCCATATAATTTTATTTATGCGTAATTTCCAAAACAGCAAGCTCTAATGGTAATGACGGAATAGGAGTGAAGCGCATTTGTTCTGACGCGTTTAGAAAAGCAAGTAGTGTTTTGTGTGTAATTCCAGGTTGATGTTCATTTGCATATAGAACAAGTGTATTGTATGCATCTTCACCAATTTCTTCTTGCAATTGTTTTTTTAATTCTGGTGCGTAACGTAATAAAAGAACTGTACGCAATGCTTCAATGAGAATAGTTAGAAAAAGTTTCATATCTGTTCCTTGTATTTGTACATTTTTGATGACTGTAAGCGCATCCCCATCTTCATTTTTTGATATTGCATCAATCAAAGCATATACCAATGAACTTTTTGGTGCACCTGTTATTGTTTCAATTTCCACGCGTGTAAGTTTTTTATTTAATATTGATGGTAAAACACGTTGTAAAATGGAAAGAGTATCTCTATAAGAACCTTCCGCTAAAAGAGCTATAAGATCTGCTGCATTAGATTCAATTTCGTATCCTTCTTTTTTTGCAATATTTGCCGTTAATTGTGCGAGCATTGCGCGAGAAGGTTTTTTAAATTCAAATACTTGACATCGCGACTGCACAGTTTCAGGAACTTTTGCCAACTCTGTTGTTGCAAGAATAAAAACGGCATGCGATGGTGGTTCTTCTAGTGTTTTCAAAAAAGCATTCCAAGCAGCTTTTGAAAGCATATGTACTTCATCAAGTATATAAACTTTATATTTAGATGAAAATGGAAGTGTATATATATTTTCCGTAAGTGTACGTATGTCGTCAATGCTGTTGTTGGAAGCGGCATCAATTTCATATAAATCATTATCCTTACAGTCAATCTCGCGCGCGAAAATACGTGCAACACTTGTTTTCCCTAAACCGCGAGAACCTGCAAACAAATATGCGTGTCCAATTTTATTAGTTTGTATTTGTATAGCGAGCGGTTCTGTAACATGTGGCTGTCCTACTACATCAGAAAAAGTATGTGGACGATAAGTACGATATAGTGCATTTTGTGCCATTACACAAAATATATCATGTGTTGCTAATCAATGCACAATTATAGAAAAGCTATTTCCAGTTTAATCTATTTTAAACAGATTGCTCAGTGTGTATAGTATGTAATATATCTGTAAGTTCATCTGCTGAATTAGCGTTCATAAGCAATGTGCGAAATTCGGCAGCGCGAGAAAATCCATTTACAAATGTTTTTATATGTTTCTTAAAAATATGAAATGGTTTTGGTGGAGATATTTCTTCAAAAAAATTAGCCAATGTAGTTAACGCTGTAAATCGTTCTTCAATTGAAATTGAAGAACGCATACGATTGGAAAAAAGCCACGGATTTTCAAAAATAGCTCGCCCTAACATAATGCCGTCTGCACCAGATGATTTTGCTTTTTGTACCGCATCTTTTAGGTCATGAACATCACCATTTCCAAGTATAAGAGTATTAGAATTTGCCTTGTTGCGAAGTGAAACAATATACTCCATATATTCCCAATGTGCAGGAACTTTTGACATCTCTTTTCTAGTACGAAGATGTACCGTGATTGCCGCAGGTTGTGCGGATAGAAGCGCTGGTATCCATTCATCAATAGTTTCGTGTGTGTATCCGATACGTGTTTTAACAGAAACCGGTATTGTGTGTATATGACGCGCCGCACCTTCTTGCGCGGCGCGTATAACAGAAATAGCTTGTGCAGCATTCTTTATGAGTGCAGCACCGGCACCTTGTTTTTCCACAGAATGATCAGGACAACCCATATTAATATCTACACCATCAAAACCAAGTGTAGCAACAAATTCTGCCGCATATTTCATTGTATTCGGATTACCACCAAATAATTGAGCAACTATTGGATGTTCAGAAGACGTATACATAAGTTCGCGCAATAATGGATTTTTTGCATCAGATACTTTCTCTATCTCGCGTAAATGATATAGGCCATCTGCAGATATGAATTCCGTAAAAAATACATCAGGCTTACCAATTTGTGTGATAAGCCGCCGAAAAGCTACATCAGTAACATCAGCCATTGGTGCGAGTACAAAAAATGGTTTTGAAAGAGTATGCCAAAAAGATACCATTATATTTTTATACCATAAAAATATAAAAAGTAATTGAAGAAATATATATATTATATTTTAATACCTTTTGAGTGTGCTTTTCTTTTTAAAATAGATTTTATTTGGAAACCGCAAATCAACATAATCTAATGATCCGTTTGAGATAGAAATACTTTGTTTGCTGGAATTAAGTAAAATAAATGCCTGTTGTTCTTTTCCTCGCACATATGTAATACGCGTACCATCTGTAAGAAAAAAATCAACCTCGCTTCCCCGTAAAACAATTGCAAACACAGTCGCATTGAATGTTTTGATATGTTGCGCAAAATCAAAAATATTTGGAAGTGCTGATTTATATATAATTGTATTTTGATATGGTGTCGTTGTGGCAACTAACCGCGCATAAACAATATACGGGAACATTGGTGTTGTGGAGCTAATTATAGCGTTCGTAGAAGATGTGGCGTAGATTGATGAAATAATTTTCTGATACAGAAAACCATTGCTATCAAAAAGATAACATGAGTGATTATATAGCGGACGAATATCTCGCAAAAGTATATTTGCAGGTGTAGAGCTTGCTACAGTTCCACACCATAATGCAAACGGAGTACGTGGCTCTAATGTAATAGTAATCGCATTAAAACTGATATGTGTAATTGATACTGCAGTGATTGTTGGTTTAGCAGTAAGAATTAAGTTTCTAATATATCTTGTATTCAAAAAGAAAACAGAATTATAAGGAATAATCCCAAAGTATTTTTTCGAGAACATATCTCGCATTAAAGATTGTTGAATATTGTTCGTAATACTGTGTGAAGGAGTAATTATGATTTGTGTTATGCGAAATATAGGTTGATTTAATCCAATAATAGTAAGTACTGCTATAAACACAGTAAGGATAAGACCAAGCATGATTTTCCGAAAGTAGATGACACGCCTGCGTATAGCGAGATGTCTTATTCGTAATACTTTTGTTGAAAAGCGTCTTCTTCTTCGTATATTACTTTTCCTTTGTTGAATCATGCATGAATAACTTCAGTACCAACAAAAGGTACGAGTGCTTTAGGTACACGAACACTACCGTCCGCTTGTTGATAATTTTCAATAATTGAAACTAAAATACGTGGTGTTGGAATAGCTGTTGAATTTAACGAATGCGCAAAACGCAGTATCCCTTTATCATCTTTATAACGAATATTAAGACGACGTGTCTGAAAATCATGAAAATACGAGGCTGAACTAATTTCACGATATTTCTTTTCCGCTGGTACCCATAATTCAATATCATATTTTTTTACTTGACCAAGACCGAGGTCTCCGGCGCAATTAACTACTGTGCGATACGGAATATTAAGTATTTCAATAAACTCTTCAGTATTACGATTTAACCATTCATGTAGCCTAACAGATTCATCGTGTTCAGCTTTACAAAATATAACTTGTTCCCAATTATAAAATTCGTGCACACGAATAAGCCCATTTACATCTTTCCCGTGTGAACCTGCCTCACGTCTATAACTCGGTGATAATGAAAGGAAACGAATTGGTAATTCCATATAATTAAGTATTTCATCCATATAAAAACCCATAGTGGCAACCTCAGCAGTACCAGCAAGATAAAGATTATCTTGTGTTTTATATAAATCATCTTCTCCTTGCGGTAAATATCCAGTACCTAAAAAAAGTTCTTTGCGAACAAGACTCGGAACAAGCATTAGAGAAAGTCCTTTTGCAGTAAAATGTTTAAGTGCAAGCTGCCAAATTGCATTAGAAAGTAGCGCACCCGCATTCGTAAGAAAATAACCACGAAAACCTGCGACCTTAGCTCCACGTACAAAATCAGCCATATGAAGAGTAGTCATAAGTTCAGTATGACTTTTGGGCTGAAAATTAAAATGTGTTTTTTCACCCCATGTTTTTATTTCTTTATTTTCTTCATCGCCCTTACCTTCTGGAACTGAAATATCAGGAACATTCGGGACTTGTAACATAAGTGTTTGCCATTTTTTTAATACTTCCTTATATTTCTCTTCAACCTCCTCCATACCACTCTTTAAATAACGCATACCTTCAATATGTTTTTGGCGTTCTTCTCCTTTTGAAAGTGCAATGATATTGCTCATACGATGTTGTTCAGAGCGTTTTTGATCAAGTTTTTGACGCAGTTCTTTACGTTCAGTATCAATCTCAAGAAGTTGATTAATATCAACTTTTATATGTTTCTTTCGCGCGCCGGCTTTTACAAGATCTGTATTTTCTCTAATGAATTTGATGTCAAGCATATATACTATATATATGAAGCATAATACGTATTCAGCATTACGACAACTATCAAAAAAAGAATATCCTAATCAGCTTAGAGAAATCCCTGATACTCCTGATATATTATGGATACAAGGCAAATGGCCAAAACCAAATACAGCGTATCTTACAGTTGTTGGTTCACGTGCGGCAACTTCGTATGGGAAAGAAGCTATACAAAAACTTATCCAAGGTCTTAGAGATTATCCTATAAGTATTGTATCCGGACTCGCTCTTGGAATAGATGCCATAGCACATGAAGCTGCGCTTGCAGTTGGCTTACATACAATCGCGATTCCAGGTTCCGGACTTGCGCCTTCGTGTATATATCCACGTACAAATGTGACACTTGCTCACAAAATAATTGAATCGGGAGGCGCTCTTCTTTCAGAACACCCTCCACAATATCGCGCACGACCATATGATTTTCCATCACGAAATCGCATTATGGTTGGCTTAGCTGATGCCGTACTTATAGTTGAAGCTGCAAAGCGTTCAGGTACTCTTATTACAGCGCGACTCGCTAATGAATATAACCGTGAATTATTATGTGTTCCGCACCGAATTGGCGATATAAATGGATTTGGCGCACAACTTTTTTTACGACTTGGTGCAACACTTGTAACAGACTCACTACATATACTTGAATCTTTACGTATTGAACCAAAGAAAAAGGAAGATAAATTAATTATAGAAACAGATAGTTTTTCTATAAATGAACGCATTGTGTATCAATTACTTGAAACACCATATAGTCGCGACGAACTTATTCGTGCTTCAAAATTGAAAAGCTCTGATGCTATTACAGCACTTGTATCACTTGAATTACGCGGTGTAACTATTGAAGAATTTGGTATGTGGCAACGTAGATAATACATAATAATTCTGAATACTGACTTGACTATATGCGAAGTACGCGGTATGAGTGATTGAATTGTGACAAAAAAATTACTTATCGTTGAATCTCCGACAAAAGCACGGACAATCAATGCTTACCTTAAAAATGAATATGAGGTAGTAGCATCTGTTGGGCATGTGCGCGATTTGCCGAAATCAAATAAAAATGCAGTTGATATTGAGAATGGATTTATACCTCACTATGTCATCTCTACTGGAAAACAAGAAATCATTAATCGTATCTCAAAACTTGCTAAACATGCAAGCGAAGTATATCTTGCAACCGACCCCGACCGTGAAGGAGAAGCAATCGCGTGGCATCTTAAAGAAGTATTAGGTCTTAAAAAACCAAAACGTGTGGTATTTCATGAAATTACTAAACAAACTGTTGAAGATGCATTAAAACATCCTAGAGATATTGATCAGCATCTACGACGCGCACAAGAGGCACGTCGTGTATTAGACCGTATTTTTGGATATGATCTATCAGGACTTATTTGGAAAAAAGTACGATATGGACTTTCTGCTGGAAGAGTCCAATCACCCGCATTGCGTATTCTTGCAGAACGTGAACGTGAGATCCGCGCGTTTATATCAAAGACATATTATGTAATTGATGCAATATTTGATGCGCATAGTGAGAAATTACCTGCACATTGTATTGAAAAGATACAAGACAAAGATGAAGCTATACGTATAGTACGTGAAGGCAAAAAAGCAAAATGGACAGTGGAACGAATCATAGCACGAGCAGAATCACGTGCGCCACGTGCGCCATTTACCACATCTACACTTCAACAAACTTCTTCAACACGCTTAGGGTTTTCGCCATCACAAACTATGCGGGCTGCGCAAAAATTATATGAGGCAGGATATATTACATATATGCGTACCGATTCATTACGATTATCAAAAGAAGCAGTTGCAAAGATAGCGCGAGTTATAGAAACTTCTTTTGGCAAAGAATCTATACAAACACGAGTATATAAAACCAAAAGCAAGAATGCACAAGAGGCACATGAGGCAATACGTCCTAGCGATCCATCACGTGAATCAGCCGGAACAAGTATGGATGAAAAACATTTATATAAATTAATTCGTACACGTGCAATTACTTCACAGATGAAAGACGCGAGTATTGAACGAACAAAAATAACAATACACGCAGATACTGATATACCGAACTGTATCGCTTCAGGTTCAAGAATGATTTCACCAGGATGGCTCGCACTTGATACGACAGCACGTGCTGAGGATATATATTTGCCAAAACTTACTGAAAACGAAATATTAAATATTGTATCAATTGAAAATATTGAAAAACAGACAGAGCCACCAAAACGGTATAGTGAAGCTGGTCTTATAAAGGAGTTAGAAAAACGAGATATTGGAAGACCATCTACATATGCAAGTATCATAAAAACACTTATTGATCGTAGTTATGCAGATCGACAACAACGTACATTAATTCCGACCGCAACAGGAATGGTTGTTTCAGGGTGGCTCGAAGAGCATTTTCCTTCATATATAAGTGATTCATTCACGGCAAAAATGGAGAATGAGCTTGATGAAATAGCTCGTGGAGAACGCGAGTATGTAGAAACACTCACAGCATTTTATGCACCTTTTAAGAAAGCTATAATAAATAAAGAAAAACTCCCAAAAGCAACATCACTTGGTGATGGCCCAAAAGAATTTCCATGTCCAATATGTAATGGTGCAATGGAATACAAACTTGGACGCGGTGGCGTATTCTTAAGTTGTAAACGATATCCAGACTGTACTGGATCTAGACAAGAAGACGGTAATGAGCTTACACCGGACAAACCGATTGGCACTGACCCCAAAACAGGTCAATCTGTATTCGTACGCACTGGACGCTACGGACCATACGTAGAAATGCCACTTGCTGAAATTACTGACGAAAAATTACAAACAGATAATATAAAAAAGAAGAAAAGCAAAAAGCAAAAAGCAAAAGCTGTAAAACGAGCAAGTATTCCATCTGATGTTGACCCGAGTGCAGTAACAATTGAAGACGCTCTTCGTTACCTTTCCCTTCCTCGCGAACTTGGTAATCATCCCAAAACAGAATTACCAATTATAGCTAATTGTGGTCGTTACGGACCATATGTAATGCATAACGGTGAGTTTCGTTCATTAAAAAAAGATGATGACCCGTATACTATTACAAAAGAACGTGCAATCACACTTCTTGCAGAACCAAAAAAACCACCACGCGGAGCGGAAATAGTTCGTGATATCGGTCATCATCCAAAAACAAAAAGAATGATTACTTTATATAAATCAAAACAGGGATATTTTTTGAAAAAAGGTTTGCGACGGATATACATTGCAGAAGAAGATAAACCTGAAACACTTACGCCGGAAACAGCTGCTATACTTATTGCATAATTGCACAACTGGAATGAAACAAGTATTCTAAAGAGTATGCTTTCCGTAAAAGACATACTCGCAAAAATGAAGAATTCATCACCAGAAGATGAATCATTGGTCCGTAACGCTTATACATTTGCACAAAAGGCACATGATGGAGTTACTCGTTATTCAGGAGAACCATATATTATTCATCCGATAGCAACAGCGTTAGATCTGGCTAATATGGGGCTTGGAGCAGTTACTGTTGCTGCCGGTCTTTTACACGATGTCATTGAAGATACTGACACAACAGCAAAAGAGATTAAAGAAAAGTTTGGTGAAGAAGTGTTATTCCTTGTTGAAGGTACGACAAAACTCGGGCATCACCGTTATTATGGAGCAAAACGACACGCTGAGTCATTACGACGTCTTTTAGTGGCAACATCAAAAGATATCCGAGTTTTAATCATTAAATTAGCAGACCGTTATCATAATATGGAAACATTACAATATGTTCCGAAAAATAAACAAAAACGTATTGCGCTTGAAACTGTAGAAATATATGCACCTCTTGCTGACCGTCTTGGTATGGGACTTTTTAAGCGTAATCTTGAAGATTTGGCGTTTCCATATATTGATACGGATGCGTATCAGCACACTGTTACGTTGCGTCATTTAAAAAAGAAAGAGACAAAAGATGGACTTGAACATATACAAAAAACTCTGCAACTCAAGCTGGCAGAGAAAAAGTTCTCTGATTTTCATATTAGTATTCGTATTAAAGGACTATGGAGTCTTCACCAAAAACTTCAACGTAAAAATGATGATATTACACTTATTCACGATATCGCAGCGTTGAGAATAATTGTTCTAACAATAAATGATTGTTATTTAATGATAGGTATTGTCCATTCATTATGGAAACCACTTCCAGGAAAATTTAAAGACTATATTGCATTTCCAAAACCAAATGGATATCAGTCGCTTCATACAACAGTATTTACCCGTGATGCAGGCATCGTTGAAATACAAGTACGCACAAAAGATATGCATCAGCATGCACAGTTTGGTATTGCTTCTCATGTTTCGTATAAAACCCTTGGAGAAGACGCCTCAAAACATTTATATGAGCGTTTTTCTTTTTCTTGGATTCGTGAATTAATTCCTTCCCTTTTACATATTACGACAAAAAAGTATGGTGCAGGTGTTACTGAAAAAAAACTGGACTCTTCTTTAGTACAACCTTGGCTTGATGAACTTGCAAGTGCACATTCAACAAATACCGATGCTTTTGTTTCAGGACTTCAAGAAGATTTTTTTTCACATCGTATATTCGTATTTACTCCAAACAAAGACGCTGTTGACCTTCCTGTTGATTCTACACCAATTGATTTTGCCTATTCAATTCACACCGATATAGGTAATCATATGCGAGGTGCGCGAGTAAATGATAAACTCGTATCATTTGATACAAAATTAAAAAATGGAGATGTAGTTGAAATTATAACAAGAAAGAACGCTTATCCAACACATAAATGGCTTGAATATACACGAACTTCTATCGCACGAAAAGGAATTCGTGCAGCTTTATCTGAAAAAAATCAACGATGGAATAGAAAATAAACTTATTACAATTAGATTGTAAAGTTGCGAATTGAATATAAATCATCTTCCTGTTTTTCTTGTTGTGTTGTCGGAACTATTGTTTCTTTCGGAGCTATTATCTCTTGTTGTTCAGGAACTGACTCTTCTTGTAATGGGCGTATTATTTCTTGTTGCGGTAGTAATATTTCATCATTCTTTTCTTCGTTTTTTTCTTCATTTGCAATTTCATCTAAAATATTTGTACTTGCAAGCTGGTCTTGTTGCAAAGATGAATTTACTGATTCTGCAGATTCATCTACAGAATCATCAATATGTGTAGTATCTATATTTGACGGATCAATAACATCATCTTGTGCTGCAAGTACTGTCGCAATATGTGATAAATCATCTGGAGAAAAAAACTCAATAAGCAATCGCCCACCGTTTGATCGGTTTTCAATTACAACACGTGTTCCAAGACGTTCAGTAAGTGATTTTTCAAGATTTATCATTTCCGGAGTTTTATTATGTTTTCGTATTTTATCTGTCGCAATTCGTCGTACAAGTTGTTCAGTAATACGTACAGAAGTTTTACGTAACATGATATCGCGAAAAGTTGTATTAAGTTGCTCCGGTCTATCAGATAACATAAGAAGTGCGCGTGCATGACCTTCATAGATTTCTTTATCAATAACTGCTTGCTGTATTTCTTTTGGAAGATTGAGTAAACGAATACTATTAGAAACGTATTCACGACTTCGTCCTATTTTTGCTCCAACTTCAGTATTAGAAAGACCAAACTCTTTTGAAAGTTGCGCAAGTGCTTTTGCTCTATCAATAGCGTTAAGATCTTCACGTTGAAGATTTTCAATAATAGCGATTTCAAGTTTTACACGAGCATCTTCTTTGCTGTTACGAATAATAGCTGGTATAGAACGCAACCCGATAAGTTTTGAAGCACGTAATCGACGCTCACCCGCAATAAGTTCATATTCTGACGCAAGACCACCATCTGGTTTTGTTTGTTCAATACGTGTCACAACAAGTGGTTGCAGTACACCATATTGTCTAATTGATTCAGCTAATGCAGATAATCGTTCTTCATTAAAACTACTCCTCGGCTGATATGGATTTGGACGTATTTTTTCAGTTTCTATCCAAAAAACGGAATCATATTTCGTCGGTTCTTGCATAATATTTTGATTGTAACATATTGTTTACATCATGTTATATAATTTATGCATATATTGCGTAAAATGTGTAAAAAATCTATTATGTATATATGCCGCGGTGGTGAAATTGGTAGACACGAGGGACTCAAAATCCCTTGCTGGCAACAGCGTGCGGGTTCAACTCCCGCCTGCGGCACCAGAATAGAACTTGTCCACCTTTGGCGGGCTTTTTCTTTGGCGGCGCGAAGCGCCGACCATGCGTTTTGCCTTTTTTTTAATTCACTTTTTGGCGCGCTTGAGCGCAGTCTTTTGTTGTGGAGGTGGAGGTTCGAGCCAAAAATTGCTTTGGCTATGACCTTTTTTTGCAAAAAGGTTATCACAGACAGTAATTTTGTCCATAGTTTGCGCGGTTTGCACCCAATTTTGAAACGGTTCGAGCCAATCATTCTGCCTATGTGAAAGAGAACCAATTTCCCCTTGTAGCGACTTCTTTTTTTACAACAGTTTTGCTTTTTCTGTGCGATATACTTCCTTTTCAATATCCTATTCAAGATAGCCGTCAAGAAGTCGTTCCAACCGAATTGATATTTTTGCAATTTTATTTTCTCTCTCTTTCACATCGGCAGTCAAAGACTTGGCGGAATTTTTAAAGTCCTCGTCCGCAAGACGAGTCAATTCTTCCGCCCAGTCTTTGGGCAAAGTAACTTTTTTGATGAGGAATGATAACGCTCCTCCCAATACCACTCCACAGAAAAGGAAAAAATAAGGAAATGGTTTTGTCGGTCGGGTTCGCTACAGAAATTTCAAAATGGCTCATTAAACAAGTTTTATCACTTTGTGATATGATTCGCCATTTTTCCATTTCTTTGCGAACTGTGGCGCTACATTCGTGGTAAATTGAAAGCACATTCGTCAACGAGAAACACCTCGTATTGGATATTCACTTCGTTCGTAATGCCTATTCGGTATTCTCGTGGCTCGCTTAGTGGCTTAGGTTAGAGTTTTGTGTAAATTGTACGGAAAGAAAAAGGATTATGCTGTATACAAACACTGCTTCATCCATAACGTGCCTGAATATCTGAAGTTGCGATAGTAATTTGGGTGAAGCGTAACGGAACCAGATATTCAGTGTTATCGGATGTAATTTCAAAAACTTTTTTCCATGACTGATAGTAAATTATTAAAAATTTCATCACCACAAGTTTTATCTGTAAAAACAGAGGGATGAAATTGAAAGCCATACAATTTTCGATTTTTGTGCCTAAAAGCCTCTATTCCGTCTTTTGATACAGCTAATGTGACAAAATCTTCCGGAGATTTTTTAATAACCCATCTATGCGATTCAAAAACAGAAAAATTCGGAAGTTGTAAAAATAATTCACTTGGTTCTACAATAGAAATATCAACAATCCCACGAATTTTTTTGTCTACCTTCTTTAATTCAGCACCGAACACGTAAGCGATTAATTCAAAACCAAGGCAGATTCCAATGATTGGTTTCGTGTTGTTTTTGATCAAATTAACTTCATTTTTATATAAATCCTCATTTCCAAAAATTGGAAATTTACTGCTACCAGACAAAATTACTATATCAAATTTATCAACTGTACTTAAATCTATATTACCCAACTTCACACTTTCATAAGTATGGTTTTTTAATAATTTTTGCAACTCTGATATGCGAACTGTACCATTGTCAATAATAAGAAAATTCATAAAAAGTTTTTAATTTATTTCCGATAACGTTTGGGATATACGAAGTTTTTCTGTAGCATAGCGAAAGAAAAATTTGGGCACGTTCTTAATGAACCTAAATCAACAAAGGAAGCAGTATCTCGTTTTCTTGATGGAGATAATGATGCTATAATACCTCATAAAGATGAAATAGGGGAATTTTGTTTACAAATACGAGACAGCTATACAGAAAATGATAAGACAACACCTTTTCTCAAACTTTCAATGTTAATTGAAGAATTATTATAGGTTGGCTAATAACTAGCGATGACCATGACCAGCAATAGCCGTCTTTGTTAATTTATTTTTTTACCAAAAATCTGCTTTTCTCTTTTTGGTGGTAATTCAAATTAAAATAAGTTAAACTAATAACAAATGTCGGAATTAATTTATATATAAATTTTAAAAAACAAAAGTATGAAATTAATGAAAAAGAAAATTAAATTACAGAAAGAACTTACTCCTTTGAGTATGGGTTGTCTTGTTTATACTTGTCCAGCTATTTTTGAAACCAATAATGGGTCTTATGCCTTGATTGGAAAGAAATTAGATTCTGGAAAGTTGGGAATTTCTAAAAGAGTTGGCAAAGATGAGGTATTAATAGAGGTTCCGAAAAAGCTTATTGACGAAAAAGGAAAATAAACTCTTAAAATGCTGGATTTTGCAGAGAGATTAGATGATTTCCTTGTTAAATATTTAGCTTATTTTAATTACAAAAAGTATATTTCCAAAATGAATTTGAAAGGAAATGAAAAAATTTTAGAAGTTGGTTGTGGAGGTGGAAATTTATCGAGATTTATGGCTAGAAAATTGATTTCCGGAAAATTAGTTTGTATTGACAATTCTAATTATTGGATTAATAAAGCAGGAAAAGGATTAGAAGGATTTAAGAATGTCGAATTAGTTCAAGAAGATATTTTAGATTTTGAAAAGAAAAATTATTTTGATTTAGTTGTTGTTCATTATATGTTGCACGGTATGAATAAAAAAGAAAAAGCTATTGAATGTTTTAAAAATAATTTAAGACAAAAAGGAAAAATCTATATTAGAGAACCAATAAGAAAAAGTCATGGAATACCCTCTAAAGAAATTGAAGAGTTGATGGGTGTAGGGGGATTTTTGAAAGGGAAATCAAAAGAAAGTTATTCTTTTCCCATGAGAGGAAAAGTTTATGAGGGTGTTTTTGTTAAAATTCTTAAATAAACCACAAACGCTTTGTTTTTGGTTATTTGTTTTAGAATCTTTTAATTCTTAAAAAATTTTCTAAACTTTTTTTCATTACATTCATTACATTTAAGTCTTTAGCGAAACGGAAGCGCAAACGCCCCCATTGAGTTCACATGACCTAAACATCTTACAATTCACCATTAATTTCTTCTTTTAATCTATCTAAAAAACTTTTATAAAATTCAACTCTTTCTTTGCATACTTCTTTAGCTTTTTCAGTATGTAATTTAGTAATCAAAAATTTCAATTTTGTTTCAAATTCTATTTGCATACTATGTTTAGTTTTGTCTTGGATTCTACCATTTATTTTACCGCCTAAATTTTCATCAATATATTTTTCAATATTAATATTAGTATATATTTTGGCGTTATTTCTTCCAACCCAGACAAAACCTCTTGCAATCCCAATTGCACCAAGAGTATCTAATTTATCTGCGTCAAATAAAATTTTAGCTTCCTTTATTTTAGGTTCGTTTCCTGTTCTGTATCTGTGAGAGATAATGCAATCTTGAATGTGTTTTATTTGTTCTTCTGAAAAATCAAGTTCTTTTAAAATTGGCACTGCCATTTCAGAACTCAAGATTGCATGGTCTGTTTTTCCAGTATGGTCATTATCTTCTTTAACTCTTGCAATATCATGTAATAGAGCAGATGCTTTCAAAACATCTAAATCAATATATTCAGTTTCAGCAAGATGTAAAGAAAGATTATATACTCTCATTACATGATCCATATTGTGAGCAGAACAGGAGAGTTCTTTTTCAACAGCTTCTTTAATTTTTTGAAATTTTTGATCCATATTTTAGATAAATTAAAGATGTTTTATAAAAGTTTTTCTTTTAGATGTGGTTTAGTAAATTTAATATAATGTTCCAGTATGTGCGATGTTTTTCGAAACGCAGTGGAACAAAAACGTAACGTCCCTTTGAGTTAATTAATTAACCGACTTACAATAATTTCTCAATTAATATTGAAAGTTTAAGAAAAGGTGTTGCCTTATCATTCTATCCATAACTATCTCGTATTTGCAGACAAAATTCTCAGATTTTATCTCTATGAACTCGTAAAAAGGATATTGCAGCACTATTATTCTCTTCAAGAAAGATGGAGACTGCTTCTTCGGTTGTTTTTGGCCCCTGAGGAGCGTGTTCTATTTTTTCTATATTTATAAATATAAATGTTAATGAATTAATCTCGCCTAAGTGGTTTTTATCCAAACTTTACATCTATACTATAATGTTATTCTGTATATTATCCAAACTCCAAATATAAACCAACGATTTCTCTTAACAATGTGAAAAAAATATTTGACACCTTTTTACTCAGACAAATATTTAGTTATTAAATCAACTTTCTCTTTACGATTAATTAACTCATAGAATTTTTTAGCATACTTAAGTGGTAAAATAGGTATTTGCAAATCGTTCCAAGAGATTTCTTTAGTCTTATCAAACATATCTAACTTACTATCGCCATAAGAATTTATTTCAACTTCAAAACTATTAATATCATAGACTAATGAGTGACAATTTATCTTTTGACTGAAGAAATCTTTAACAATAAATTCTTTCAAGGCATTTCTAAAAATCGTAATACCATCTTCATTTGTTGTAATATCTAAATCTCCAACAGAAATATTAATATCTTGAATCTTTAGGTTTGCGCTTCCTTCAAGTCTCCAAACAAATTCTTTACCTTGAAGATTATCTAAAATGGTTTGTAAAACTTTTTTAATATTTTGTTCATTCATAATGCTAAAAAATTCTTTTGCATATTTAAATCTTATAAGGACTATCTGAGTAATATTGTATATAACGTACTGCAAATGACCAGAAGTTTTGCGGAACGCAATAGAGCAAAATATAAGTGAAGTCACGAACCGAGGGCTGAACTATATTATCCCTTATTATATTCAACGACAATTGAAAATCGTAGAACATAATGTGGCACAGACTATAGTGGAGTGAGTTCAAAAAATATTTTTCGTTCTTATTCATTTAAATATGCTTTCGTTTATTTCTTATAAATTTCATTTTTTTATTTTGAAAAATTAAAGAGTTATTAGAGGTGAATTTCGCTTTTCAAAACTCTTTATTTCTGTTTCAATTTCTTTATTTCTGTTTCAATTTCTTTATTTCTGTTTCAATTTCTTTATTTCTGTTT
>CAZCLC010000004.1:39348-45049 GCA_964499455.1 uncultured Candidatus Saccharibacteria bacterium
CTGTTTCAATTTCTTTATTTCTGTTTCAATTTCTTTATTTCTGTTTCAATTTCTTCAATCACTTCTGGGTTGTGAATTATTTTATTTTTACCTTCAGTTATTGAAATAATATAGAATACTTTTCCACCATATTTTACAGTAAATTTTTCATGTGTTTTTTTCTGTTGTTCTCTTTCATTTATTATTTGAGTAATATATTCATATCCTGCTGGTTTTATTTGAAGACCAATATATTTTTTGTTAATTTTAATAAAATAATCAACATTGAAACCTCTATCCCAATCGTCTGAGGCAGGTTCTATTTTTACTCCAAGAATTTTTTCAAGCTGCCCATAAATCGTTTGGATTTCCGATTGGTAGCCATCGAAAGTTCTGTTCATAACTAAATTGTAAATAAAATTTATACAATCTTCTTCGGTAACATCCTCTATTTCAGCCCTGCAAATATTGGTCACTTTGATAAATAAAATTTTTCCAAGCTGTCCAAGATGTTGTTTAGAATATGTTTTGTCTAAATAAAATTTTTCCCACTCCTTCAATGTTTTAGGAGAGCATTTTCTAATTAATTCAGCTACGGGTCCTACTTTACTTTTTCTTGTTAGTCCCCAACGCATATTTGCCTGATTTAATATCCATTCTTTTGCCATATTATTTTATCAAATTTAAAAATTTTGTTTTATATTTATAATTATAATTACTATCAACATCAACAAGTTGATTTTTTATTAGATGTGCATTGATAAATGTTTTATTTTGTAAATATAAATAACACAATAAATTATTATTTTCATCGTATTTTTGATTATCAAATCTTAAAAATACTCTTTGCTTGTTTGTTTTATTTTTTAAAAAATTTACTGCCTCTGTTATTTTTTTAGGATTATTTTTAACCCCCAATAATCTAATCACTATATTATTGTTTAATTTTAATGTTTCTGGATCAATTATCTTTTTTACAATAAAAAATTTATTCTTTTGTTTTTTACTTTCATCTATTTTTGATCCAAATTGTAGTTTTTTGGGATCAATCTTTTTATCAAGTTTAATTGTATCTTTAAAAATATAAGGTAATTTTAAAATTTGTTCTTTGAAATCTATATTTAATTTTTCTTGCCTAATAAAATCTACACTTGAATTGTCAAGCATTTTACCAACTACTATATCTAATTTTTGTTTTATAATCTCAATAAATTTTGAATTAATTTCATAACCTATCGAGTTACGACCTAAGTTTTTAGCTATTAATGAAGTTGTACCACTTCCAACAAATGGATCAAGTACGGTATCTTCAACAAATGAGAACATTTTAATCAATCTCTTTGGTAATTCTTTTGGAAACATAGCAAGATGACCGTCTTGTCGAACTCCATTAAAATTCCAATGACCTTGAAAATAAGTATTCCATTCCTCTTTTGTCATCTTAGAATGTTCCTTTATATCTTTTGTTGGTCTTATAGCCTGCCCAGGTTTTTTAAAAATTAAAATAAATTCATAGTCAAGTTTTAAAATTCCATTTCTCGGATAAGGGAATGAGCCCATTATTGTAGCCCCACCAGTAGTATTCATTGTGGTTGCTTTTTGCCAAATAATCGCTCCCATATAATCAAATCCCATTATTTCGCAAAATTTAATTATTTCAGTTCTAATCGGAATAATCTTATATCGGCCATAATAAACAGAGCGAGCAAATTGATCGCCGATATTAATACACAAACGACAGCCATTCTGCAAAACCCGATAACATTCTTGCCAAACTAAATTGAGATTATTTATATAATTTTCGTAACTATCATTATATCCGATTTGATTATCAGTCCCGTAATCTTTCAGTTGCCAATACGGTGGCGATGTAATAACTAAATTCACAGAATTATCAGATAATTCTTTCATTTGTCTTGAGTCACCACATATGATTTTATGATTAGTTTTTATGTCGCTCATTGTTATAATACTTCTATTATACTTTAAATACTACATTTATGAAATCGTTTTCGTAGTGATAACGTAGAAAATACAATCTTATTCCACGCTATAATAACAGAATAACAATTTTATTTCTCCATTTTTTTAGAAAGTTTATCTACATTTTATCTCTTAGAAAAATATTTTTTGAACTGCGCATAATACTTGCTATAATAGGCGAGCGATCAACTGAAGCGAAAGCGTAGCATGATTTGAGCAAAGCGGAGAAGTCGCAAAAGCACGCGTTAATCCAACTTAAATTGGAAATTATTTCTACTCCAAAACCACAATGGAGGGTGCATATCTATTGGATTGATTCCTGTCCCATGAAGAAGTTTACGCCATATTTCAGACACTTTTTCTTTAGTTAAAGATTCCGATTCTTCTTTTGTAATTACTCCCAAGATAACAGAACATTTTGTAATATGGGTATCTGGAGCAATTTCTATAAACTCAGAATTTTTTAATTTTATTTTGCCATATTTTTGGATAATAAAACTCCAATAATTAAAAATCTTTGGACCCGATAGGTAAGGAAAACCTTTTTTGAATCGTCTTTGAACAAGGTCTTTTAACTTCAGAAAATCATAACCAACAAATTCAAATAAATTATTCATACTACCCCAATTTTCTGAAATTGTTTTAGAAATCTTCTGCCATGTCGCTATATGCTTATTTGGTTGAAGTGCAATTTTATGTTTAAGTAAATATTTTCTCAATTCCTCTTCAGTAAGATTTACAGAGGATTTTACATTAAAAATAATCCTTGTTTCAGAATCATTAAAGGTTTTCAAAACAGACCCCCAAAGTTTGTAGCTATCTCTTTGATAATTTAAACTCATTGGCAAAGTAAAATAGACCAAGCGAATTTCTTTATCATCTTCAGAAAAATCCGGGCTGGAATCTTCAGGCATTTTCATATAGCCTAATTTGCCTGAATGATATGCCTCTAATAAAATCTTACATTTAGAAATAATCTCTTCTTTATATTTCATATTGAGTTAAGATAATTAAGCATTCAATAAAGCTATTGTTTATAACGTGTTTTTGTGATTACGTATAACATTAGGGATATATAAGTCCATTGTTGCGTAGTGCGGAGCGTTAGCGGAGCAAGTTTTTTCGAGCTTGCGTTCATTCTTTTTCAATGATAGCTATGTAAATAGATTTATCAGAATTAATGAACTTTCTGACTTTCCAACCAGTACCTTTCAAAATATCTTTCATTTGGTCTTTAGAAACAAGCAAGTAATCAAACCAATCCCCAATATATTTTTTGAACCTGATTCTGATGTGAAGTTGCCCGGGCATTCTTCCTATTTTTTTGTTGAATTTATGGTAAGAGAGATGTACTGGATCGTCTGTTTTGTAAACATCATTACTTTCGGCAAGTAACAAGGCGCTTGAACTGGTTATTTTATGTAATTTTTTGAGTAAGGTTTTAGCTTTCTTGAAACTTCCAAATAAGCCAAAGTTATTGCCGAACATAATGACAGTATCAAAAGTATTTGGTTTGAATGTGCTAATTTTTTCAATAGGTAAAACTTTAGCGTTTTTTACACCACGCTTTTTGCAAACTTTGATAGCAAGTGGTGAATTATCTATGGCGATAACGTCAAAACTTTCTTTCTGAAGATAAAGAGAATTACGTCCAGCCCCAGCGCCGACATCAAGGATTTTACCTTTAACTAACTTGATTGCTTGTTTTTCAATTTTTGGCCAATCCTTAAAATCTGCGAAGTAATCCGGTGCACCTCCTGACAATCCAATGAAGCCATCATCTCTTTCAACGACTTCGTATGATTCTTTGCCTTGGAAGAATGCCCATACTTCTTGACCGTAAGCGTCTTTGTTTAAGTTCATATTGATTTGATTACGATTAAATTATATATAAAGGTATATAGTTAAGCGAGATCGAGAAAATTATACATAATGCTACACTATACAAAGCTATTATGTAGCGTAGCGAAAGAATGATTTGGGCGAAGTTGAATGGCAATAGTTATGTTGAGCTCCGTTGCTTGTATTCCTTACTACATTCTATTATACCACCTACCAACTAATTACATTGGTGTGGCATTATGTTGAAATGGAATACAACGGAATTCCAACATAATGTTAAGGATATACAAAAGTTTGTTATTGTGCGGAACATTTATCATTGACCCGGAAGGTGTATTGCGTAGTATTGAAATAAACGATAATAATATTTGTCGCTCAAGTCGCGAAACTTTTCGCAAATTGCAAGCAGCTCAGTATGTAGCATCTCATGACGGGAAAGTATGTCCTGTCTCGTGGGAACCGGGAGATGATGATCTAACACCGGGAATGGACTTGGTTGGGAAGTTATAAAGTAGCTTTTGCAAAATGCAAAATACACCCAACCCCAGCACGTGCTTCGCCAGTGCTGGGGTTTATGGGCCATGATCCAATTTACTATATCAAAATTAGGAAAGATCAGTACTCACCTCTGTATATTTTACCATTTTATGATTACATTCTATTGTGAGGTATTTGTGTGTGCTAATCAATAATAGAGTACAGTTGATACCAATTGGTTAAACGTCATTTCATCATATGAGATGTTCTCTTCATGTAATCTGCGCGCGACCTTCTTTCCAAGATATCGCCAATGCCAAGATTCATATATATACCCGTCCGTGTTAGTTTCATGTTTCGGATAAGACAAATTAAATCCATACTTATAAGCATTCTTGATTAGCCAAGTGCTGGCTGGTGTAGACTTAAAATTATCACTTGTACAAGTAAGTGTACGGTCAGTAAGATCAACAGCTGTTCCAAGCTGGTGTTCAGAATGGCCAGGCAAAGCCACTTCATTTAATGCTTTTGGACCTTCTAAATAGCTATATAGTGCAACTAGATAATTTTGATCATTCGGATTACGATATCCGGAGCAGACTTTAATAGAGACACCATCACTTATGCTCGCATTTATCATAGCTGAAACAGCATGAGCTACTTCTTTACGTAAACATATTACTATGCCATTCGAAGTAATAGATTTATTTAACCTAATAAGATTAGGGGGTATGTAAGATACTGGTATACCTTTTTCTTTTGTTATGTGAGCATAAAACACGGATGGATTAGTAGTTGTTGCTACTGATGGGCATATTTCAGTATAAAAAATATTATCCAATATGGTACGTGTTGAATTATCAAACGAAGAAGTTTTATTCAAATTATGTTGTTGTTGAAATCTAGTAATGGCGTTTGAGGTTAAATGCCCAAGATAACCACTGACTATTCCTTGCGGATAAATAGTTGAGTCAGTTGCCAACGCTCGTTGCAAGATAACCACAGATGGTCCTTTAGAACCAAATGCAAGATCGTGAGAAAAACCACCTAGTCGCGCCCATGCGCGCAATGTTACTATTGGAATATTTCCAACATTAGCCTCAATAGATTGAACATTATCTGATATCAATAAAGAATGTAAAGTCTGAGTATTTATTAGCCATCCGATAAAAATAAATAGAACTCCAAAATATATAATATACCGCTTCTTCATGTTAAAATTCTAACACAATTTATAAAAATGTGAGAAAGGTAGTTGAAAAATAAAGGGAAATAGATATGTTATGATCCCATTTCTGGGTCTGTAAACTATACGAGAATGAGTTAGTTTAACTTATATAATATCTTGCATATTTTCTTGCCAACATGTTATCATTTGAGCAGGTATGCAAATGAATAATAAGAAAATCAAAAAGGAGCT
>CAZCLC010000005.1:0-23247 GCA_964499455.1 uncultured Candidatus Saccharibacteria bacterium
TTGTTTCGGTAAAACTTTATATAAACGCTCTACAATATGTTCTGATTCTGCTTGAACAACGCGACGCGATACAATACGTGCGAGTGCAGGAACACTTTCATCAGAGATTAAAATATCAATCTTAACTACATCTGCTTTCCTATCATCAATAATCGTGTATGACATAGATGCATATCCAGATGATACATTTTTTACCCTATCGAAAAATCCATGCATAAGTTCTCGTAATGGCATTTCAACTGTTAATTCAATACGTCCATCTGTATGTGTTTTAGTATCCAATACTATACCTTCATATTCATAAAAAAGCTTCATAAGCAGTGAAAGTGGTTCTGATAGTGTAATAAGTATGATACGTGTCCACGGTTCTTCAATTGTAATGATGTCACTAAATTTCGGAAATCGTGAAGGAGTATATATAATTTCACGTGTTTTTGCTGTTGTAACTATATAAGAAATAGTCGGAGTAGTAACAATAAGTTTTAAAGAAAACTCTCTTCGTAATCGTTCCATAATAATCTCTAAATGAAGCATACCTAAAAAACCGCAGCGAAAACCTCGCCCAAGTGTACCAGAAGACTCCTCTTCAAAAGATAATGCTGAATCTGTAAGATGAAGACGTTCAAGTGCGCGACGTACATCTGGGATGTCATCTTGTCTTTCTGGATACACACTTGCCCACACAACTGAATGCGGACGTTCAAAACCATCAAGTGCAGGAAGTAAACCATGTGGTACCGCAACAGTGTCACCTACTGCGACTACTCCAGGTTCTTTAATTCCTGTAACTATATACCCAATATCACCGGAATATAATGCAGATACTGATACCTTATCTGGGGTAAATATGCCAACTTCAAGTACTGTATATTGTTTTCCTGCAGCACGAAGAGTAAGTATGTCACCTTTTTTAATTACTCCGTCAAATAAACGAATATATACATTAATACCTTTATGTGTAGAATATGAAAAATCAAAAACGAGCGCCCTGACCTCTTTAGACAATGATGCGCGCGGTGCTGGTATACGAGAGACAATTTCTTGAAGAAGAGTATCAACTCCTTCACCTGTTCTACCAGACACAGTAAGAATTTCTTCTTCGGGTATATTGAGAAGTGCCGCAACATCATGCCGCACTTCCGGTACGCGCGCAGCAGATGAATCTATCTTTGTAATAATCGGTATAATCGTGCAGCTGGCTGCGCGCGCCATAGATAATGTAGTGAGTGTTTGCGCTTGTACTCCTTGTGTAGAGTCAACTAACAATAAAACACCTTCAACTGCTTTAAGTGCACGTGATACTTCATATGCAAAATCAATATGACCTGGAGTATCGATAAGATTTAAATGATATATATTGTTATCTTTCGCACAATAACGCATACGTACCGGTTGCATTTTTATTGTAATACCGCGTTCGCGTTCAATATCCATATGGTCAAGTACTTGATTGCGCATCTTACGTTTTTCAATAGTATTAGTTAGCTCAAGCAATCGATCTGCAAGTGTTGATTTTCCGTGATCAATATGAGCGATTATACTGAAATTGCGTGTATAATTGATATTTGTGTCGTTCATAAAATACCTAATGGTGGAAGTCTGCTCTTGAGAAAACGATGTACAGAGCGTCGCATATCGCGAAATTCTGTATTATGCAATAAAATAAGAACACCAGCGGCAACAATTAATCCAATGATACCAGCTATAACTCCTTGTGTGAAGACAGAGACAAAAGTAGTAAGAGGAACAATATTACCCATTAAAAAAAGCATCCCTCTCGCCGCCGTTGCTGCTGCAACGGCGGCGAGAAGGCCTTGTATAAAAGGACGTATAAGTGAATTATTAAATCCAGGTACAGATTTATGTAATGAAATAAGTAACAGCGTAGCTGTAACCATCTGTCCAAACATTATAGCAAGTGCAAATATCAATACAATATTTCCAGAAATATTATTTACTCTAAATAAAGTACTTAGTACTGTAAGTATTTCCGGCATACGGTGAAGATAGAATAATCCGAATCCAGCTATAAAAACAGATACAGATCCACCGATAATTTGGTACAAAAATGGTCGCCATGAATACCGTATTGCATATAATGCACGAGAAAGTAACAAAACAAGCCCTTGCGCAACAAGAGCTACAACAAGAATGGCAAGTACCGCTGCTACAAGACGAGTATCATTCCAATTAAAATGACCTGAACCAAGAATTACGCGCACAAGATGCGCACGTAACACAATAATAATACCTGTAATAATAAGCGACCAAACAATTAGGTGGCGCGCAGATGCTGATAAAATATCAGAAAACGCGCGACGTTGTGTATCATTTGAAAGTTCCGAGAGAATTGGAAAAGCAGCAATTGCATACGATGAACCGATAATAACAAGCGGAACAGATTCAAGATTAGTACCAAATGTAAATACGGATATTGCTCCAGAACCAACACGTGCTACAAATACCGTTATAAGTAGTAGTACAGCGGAATTTACACCTAATGCGAGAGTTCTTGGAATTGAATTACGTATAATTGGCATCATAATCGCAATTTTCGGCCAAACAATATGCGGCATAACGTTTGCTTTATAAAGTACTGGTATATGAATAGCAAGATACGCGACTGAACCAAGTATCACCCCATATCCAATTCCAATTAAACCAAAATATGGATATAGTATAACAGCACCAATAATAATACCAATGTTATATAATATCGGTGATAATGAAAAAATTATAAATCGCCGATGAACTTGTGTAACACTGGCGACAATTCCTGAAATACCTAACAAAATAGGCTGTAGCAATAGTAATCGCGTAAGCCAAACAAATACTTCACCATACGTAGATGCCATGAGACGCGGGAAAAGAATAGTAAGAATTGATGGAGTAAAAAATGCTATAACAATCGCAACAACACCAGCCGCAATAAAAAGAAATGATGCAGCATTTGATATAAGTTCTTGAACTTCTTTTTTAGATGAGTTTGCAATGCGTGGAATCAATACATAAGCGGAAACAAGTGATACAACTAAAGTAAATACAATATCTGGAATTTTAAATGCTGCATAATATATATCAAGTGGCATACTTGCACCAAACAGATGTGCAAAAATTCTATCACGTATTAATGCGAGTACTTGTGAACCAAGCGCGAGAAATGCAATCAAATATGCAGCTTGATGCAAACCGCGTATAGGTACTGCAAGTTTTCGTAAAAGATTCCGAACCATGTCTACTTACCGATAGAACCTTTTTGAAGTGTTTTTGTGTTTGGAAGTAACTTCTTAAATGATTTCAAGAATGGGTTTCTGTTTTGTTTAAGTACCGATATAAACGGATTAATGGTTTTAATGTTCTTTGATGAAAGTGCTTCTATCTTTTTAAGTTCAATAATTGATTTCGCATATTCTTTCTCATTAGCGTATGTGACCGCTAAGAAGTAATGCGCATTTGCATATTTTGGATCAATACGCACGGCATTTGATAGTGCTGTAATTGCACCAATATTATCACCCGTTGCTTGTCGCAATACTCCAACTTGGAAAAGTATGAACTTATTCTGTGGTGCAAAATACATCGCAGATTCTGCTGCTTGAAGTGCTTTCTTTGCTTTGCCTAATTGTACTTCAACTCTAGATAGCGTAAAGATTGCTCCTGTATAATTTGGTTTCAATGTAATTGCCTTTTCAAGTAATGTTTCCGCTTCTGTATATGATTTATTCGTAATTGCAGCTTGTGCTCTTATGTACGGAATAATTGGGCTTATTGGATTAAGAGTCTGTGCTTTTTGATAGGTTTTCTGTGCGGCATTATATGCACCTGAAACACCAAGTGGCGCAACTGTCTGATATAGGTTACCTAATACCATCCAGTTTAGATACATATTTGGATTAATATATATAGCTACTTGTGCAGATGTTATGCCTTGTGAAAGTACGGTTTGTACATATTTTTGAGAAGAAACAGATGTGGTAGACGAAGCATTTCTTAGAAAGTTTCTAATACCTACTGCCGCAATAATTGCACGAAGCTGATACGCATCGCTGGTTTTAGCAAACTTCAATGATTGTACTGTAGAAGTGTTAGCAGCAGTAATATTTCCTGTGTTTAACTCTTCTTGGGCATTTGCGAGATATATCTGAGAAATATATCGACCAACCATTAGATACGCACCAATAATTAATAGTAATAGAAATAGAACCAAGGTGAATATGGTAATGAATCCAACACGTGGATTTTCAGTAAATGAAACTATATCTTGTTGTTGTGATTCAACATATTTAAGTGTTGAAACAAATATGCCAACAAAAAGAAATCCAAAAATAATTGGCATTGGTCCAGGAACGGCAAACAACATTTCAAAGAATACAAATAACGCTCCTATATATGATATAAGAGAAACAGCATATATTGATGTGTTTTTATATTCACGTAATAAGAAAGAGCGTATTCCCATCCAAATAAATACACCAAGAAATAGTAGCCACGCAATAATACCAATGATACCTGTTGTTATAAATGATGTCGGAATAAATCCAATACCATTTGAAAAATCAATAGACCAAAATGGTGTTGTATTAAGTGATTTATTTCTATGAAGTAGCCACTGTTGCCCAAAAGTATTAGGTCCAGAACCAAAGACTGCGGATGTTTTATACGTATCACGTCCTATCTCAATCGTTGATTGCCAAGATGGACGAATATTAGCAGTTGAGATATGCATTACATTCCCAAGTACACCAGAAAAAGTAGTCCCACCAATAATGAAAAAAATAGAAAGAGCTAAAACGATGAAAGGTGCAGTGATATTGTATTGATTATCATCTGTGTCCCATACTGTTTCTTGTGTTTCAATATCAACAATAGTGTTATTAGTGTCAGGATCAGTATGTATATCAAACGCTGTATCTGAACTCATGGCAGGTAAAGAGATTCTACGAACAATGCTTTCAACAAATAATCCCAATGCGATAATCACGACTGCTATCCATGTTACAAAACTATGTACAAGTACCATATATAGAAAAGCAACAGCAAGCAATATTGAGAGAGCATATTTTGTACGTGTCAAGAGTGGTATAAAACGAAACGCAAACAACACAATAATAGCAACCAAACCTGAGAAAATGCCTAAGTCAGACCACGAACCAAAGAGAGTGAACGATGGAGAAATTAGTGTCGGTACCGCATAATGCATAATAATAAATATCGCCTGTGCTATAAAAACAAATACAGCAAGCCATGCACTTATACGGAGAATGTTTCTATATTGACCTGCAAATTCAATGAGAAATGCCGCGAGTGTAGCAACCAAACCCATAAGAAATATAAAACCAAATGTGTCAGTTTCAAACGCATGCCCAAAAACAGAAAAAGAAATTGGAGCGCCTGAAAAAATAGTAGAGAGTCCATACGCAAATGGTATCAACCACGCTGTACCTATAAGAAGTAGTGGTGGAATTGTAATATACCCACGATTGAATCTAACAAATACATAACAAGCAAATGCGATAATACAACCAAGTATAATCACAATAATTTTCGTAGAAAGAAACGTGATAGAAAAGGGTGGAATAAATGCAATGATTGTCGCAAGGACAATTGACCCTAAGAAAATAAACCGTGCTATTTGTTCAAGCGAAAATTGTTTTAATGAAAATGAATTGTTTTTTAAAGACATATTAATGATAGAAGCATTCCGCGCATTGTTAAACGTGCTGTGTGCTTGTTAAAATAATTTATTATTAATTTACACAAAAATGATATAGCCCACGTGCATATAAACAAGTATATCCTATCAATATAATATTCCAATTAACTTTTCCACAATATAAACCCGCGCTTATAATAAGCACGGGTTTATATTGTTGTATCAGGAACCAATTCTATAAGCCGAGTTCTGTCTTGTGTATATACAAGGACAATCATCTATCTTAGGACCGACGTTACCGGCGGCCTCAAGCGGCGCTCCGCTTAATGCTAATAAAATACATTTACGGCACGGCCTTGCACAGAAGTAAGGATTTTGCCGTTTCAACTTTGCGATTACCCGCGAAGCTCATCCAATATATCAAAATGAAATACTGGATGCTTTGTTGTTTTCACTTCAAAGCGTCTCTGCTCTCACCTCTCATCTCACGATGGACGGGCGTTACCCGCTACCCTGCTGCAATACATAATATATGCATTACCTGTGCTCGGACTTTCCTCTCTTTATCATAAAAATAAAGAGCGATTGTCTGAATTAGTTCCAAATGAAGTATCTTATAAAAACTGCAAAAAAGCAACTATATTGGATCTAAATAACATCACACGTACCACTCATACAAGCAAGTTCATGTTTTAACTCCGTTTCGTCTTGTTTTTCATACAAAAACAATTTATCATAATTTATATCTGGAAATGTACGCATCCTCTCTTCATATTGTTCTTTAGTAATCGCTTCATATGGAGCGAGCTTATATACATAATCACTACGTGGTAAAAATGCCAATCCACCTATAAGATCCCAATGTTCATATACCCAATGTGCTACTTTTATCCACTCATTCTCACTTATTGAAACTGTTACAGATGGATTATGTTCAGTATAGTGTTGTTTAACTAATTTCCAATGTTCAAGCTGTTTAATTGCAGAAAGATCATTTTTTGTAATTGATCCTTTAGGTGATTTTACAGGAAACTCAAGTACGTATGTGCTTGCTCCATCAACACTCTGTCCAACTTCAGGATAAAACGGTATGCCTTGATCTTTAAGCATTTTAAATAGAGTATCGGTCGCACTTATACGAACACGGCGAATATAATATGCTGAGTGGCGAGGATGCATTCCTGACGAAACATCAAATGTTTGTGATACTGTACCAGATGGTTTTACTGCCGTAATTGCTTTTGAAGCACCTATTCCAAACCGCTTTGCGTATTTTTTATTCGTTTTAATAGTCTCAGCACGTATTGCTTCAAGTACTTGTTTGTCTCTTACAACACTGCAATCCCATTGACCTGTAATAGAAACACCAAGTAATCGTTCTTCTTCACAGTTTTTTTGCCATTCTTTAGATAAATAATCAAATTTTGTAAGTGTTGATTGATAAGTACCAAGTATTGTTGCAAGACGCGCTTTATGTATCAACGTTTCTTTTGTGTCATTTGAGCGTGCAAGTATTTCCGTTAGATTACAAAATTGTTTTGACTTTAAAATAATTTCTCCACATGGATTAGTACCAACCGGTTTAGTAATACGCCCGTTTTTTATATAATTTGTTTTTTCCCAACCTTCAATACGTCGTTTTGGTAACTGTGTTATTAATCCACCTCTATTAAATATTCCACGTTCACCTGTGCCACTTTTCATTAAAGCAATCCATTCATCCATAAATACAGTATTAGTAGGTTTTTCCGTGTATACTGCGGAATTATTTGCAATAGTTCTATGTGGATTAGTCATATAAAATTGACCTTTTTTTGCGTCACGTATCAAATCATCATCAATATCCGACAAAGATATCATTGCGCTGCGACGTACACCACCTGCAACTACACATTCACCAATTTTACAAATTATATCGTGTGCATCAATATTACGTAAACGTCTCCCTTGGCGCGTTAATATTCGTTCTCGTACAAAAAACATCAACTGCCTAAGTGGTTCCGGACCAGATGCTTTTCCACCCATAGTTTTCAAGCGTACTCCGGCAAGACGAATATGTGAATAATCAAAATCAATATCTTTTCCTTCATACCATGTACGTATTCCTAAAGTAAGCGCATCACACCATCCTTCTTTTGAATCTGAAATAATATGCGTCGAAAGTTTTTTCTCTCCAGAAATTTGATAATTAATTTGTGGCATAGCTTGCACATTTTCACTTTCAACTGAATATCCAACACCTGCACCATTCATTGAAATATACATAATCTCTGCAAAATCAGTTAGTTTTGATGGGGCGATATATGAACAATTATATGCTGTTATATTGCAACGACGCGCCGCAATACCTGAAAATTGCATTAAACGCATTGATGGCATTATTTGTTGTGTCAATATTGCAATACGTAAATCTGTATATTCTTTTTCTGTTAATTTTTTACCAAGATTTTCTCGCATAAAATTTATATAACGGTCAACGGTTTCAATCCATGTCTCTCTACGATTTTCCTCTGGAATCCATTTTGAATATGAACGTAAATAAACAAACTCCCCTAATGGATTATTTTTAAAATATTTTTTACTTTCCTTAGCAAGATGTTGTACACGTTCAGGTATTTCCATTTGTTTCGCACGTATACTTGCGCGTTTATCTCTATATAAAATATATGCCTTTGCAGTAGCTGTAAGTCCATTGACCATTAGCTGTGTTTCTACAGAATCTTGTATACCTTCAACGGTTGGTAAGAATTTTTTATATTTTTTTGCAAATTGTGATAATTCACCAACTACCTGATGTGTAATAAATATTGCATCATCTATTTCACCTTCGTGTGATTCAATCATTGCTTTATGTATAGCATTGACAATTTTATCAAAATCAAAATTAACAATTTGTCCACCACGTTTTTCAATACGGGGAATTAATTCGCGATATCTTTTTATTTTATTGGTATGAATATTAGATAACTTTTCTTGCTTATTGGGAGTGATTGATTTTGGTTTAATAATAACAGAACTTTTGTTTTTTTGTTTAGACATAATAAGCAAGAAGTTATGATAATAACGCGCACATCGCGACGTTATTATCATTGTAATACTGTCGTAATAAATAAGCCAATTGTGGATAATTATTCATTGTTAAAATAATGTTCAATATGTTTTTCGTATAATATTTGTCGGCAGTTTAACAACAAAACCTATATACCATTTGTGTCATATTACATAACCAGCCTACATTTCAAGAACATATTGTACTGTCACAGGAGCATAAAAGACATGCGGATACGTGTCTGGTTGAATTGAATTCTTAATACCAATTATAGTCCCGTTGTCCGATAGTCATATTATATCAATCGGCGTAAGCATGTCCTTCATCCAAAAACCATAACGATCTTTACTTTGGAAGACGAATAGCATTGCGTAATTATTAGGTATTACACTTCTATCGGAAATCCCTCGTTCTTGTTCTGCGGTTGTTGTAGCAATTTCAAAACGTATACCTGAACGTGTATAGGACATAATAAACGGTATATGTAGATTTTTATCTGAATTATTGAATATTAATGTCCTATAGAAAACAATTTAAAGGACAAGTAATGTACAAATAAGACTTATTATTAAAAATCGTTTTCTTATTATTATCATAATAATATTACAAATATCTAAACTATAATATTAAGCGTAAATACTTAATATTATATTCTTAATTTTTATTGTTTAGACTTCTTCCACGCATCAATACGTGCATGGTTTCCTGTGGTAAGCAATTTTGGAACACGATATGTTTTACCTTTCCAGACAATATGTTCAGGTCGTGTATATACCACATGAGAAGAAACTCTTCTCTCTTCAATTGATGTGTCTTCTCCTAATACACTGGGAATTTGACGTGTAATTGCATCAATTACAGCCATTGCTGGAAGCTCTCCACCTGTAAGTATATATGAACCAAGTGAATATTTTCTTACAGGAATAATTGTTTTACATATACGCAATGCCCTTTCATCAATACCTTCATATCGCCCCGCAATAAGTACTACATCATCATAAGAAGTAAGACGTGCAGCATGTGCATTTGTAAATTCCTTACCACCAGGAGTAAGCCATATAAGTACAGATTTACGATTAGAAATATGACGGCGAGCGAGCGTCCGTTGTACTGCACGTACAATAGGTAATGCTTGTATTACCATTCCTGGACCACCACCATATGGGCGTTCATCTATTTTACCCCATTTATTATCAACAAAATCACGTGGATTTTGGTATACAATTTTTATTATTTTATTTTTTTGCGCACGACCAATAATAGAAGTATTTAAATACGGCTCACACACTTCTTTGAAAAGAGTAATAATATGAAAACGAAGTGTTATCTTTTTGTTTTTGAATATCACCATGTATTTATATTATATATGTATGTATAAATTTCTATCTCGATATTTTGTACCAAGATAGCTTATGTTTTTACATAAAAAATATATATACTACGTACCAAGCTCATCAACCATTTGATCAACTGTTTTAAACTCATGTTCTCTCTTACCACCTACAGGTTCGTTGATTTTAAGATTAACACGCGCGTTTCGTTTCATACCAACAACACGTAATAGTGTACGAAGAGCTTTTGCAGTAGCGCCATCTTTCCCAATTATTTTCCCCATATCATCTCTATGCACTGTAAGTGTAATGAGAACACCCATTTCATCAACTGTACGATTAGCAACTATAGAATCAGGGTTATCAACAATAGCTTTTGCTACATATTCAATAAATTGTTGGTCAGTTTCTATTTCCATATTTTTACTTATGATTCTTTCTGTTCTTCTTTAATCTCTTTTGTTTCTTTAGATTCCGATTTATCTTCTTTTTTTTGTTCAGTTGCAGATTCTGTTTTTTTATCATTTTCAACTACAGTCTCTTGATCTTTTTGTTGTGTTGTAGATGTAGTTGCTACTGACTCGCTTTCTTGTGCTTTTTCACTACTATCTTCTTTTTTTAGTATAGGTTTCTTTTTAGGCAATACATTGATTGTTTTCCCAGAAATAATTCCTTGTTTAATCAAAAGGTTGTGTACCGATGATGAAACTTGAGCACCGCGCTGTATCCACATAGTAGTACGTTGTGCATTAATGGAAAACGCCTTTGTTTTTGGATTATATGTCCCAACACGGTCCGTATATTTCCCCGTTTTTGGTCCACTGGTTTTCTCAGTTACAATAATACGAAACGCTGGATCATTGCGCCGACCAATGCGCTGAAATCTAATCATCAACATAATGCTATATACCATACCAGAGAGTATACTTTTGGTCAATCATATATATATAGAAATAACTACTGATATTGAATAAAACTTGGTCGTGGATTTAACTTAAGTAAATCTTCTGGCGTCAAAATATGCCACCCCGGTTTACTTATATCATTTTTATAAAAAATCTTAAAACCTGTAAATTGTACTGGTTCACTATAAATTACATCATGATATGTTTTTATTTTATTTTGCGCAGATCCCCATCCATCCATATCAATCACAATTTGTACTCCTGGAAGATGTATAATTTTTTTATAATTGGTTATAGCTGCTTCTGTGAATCGGTGTATAACTAAAATCTTCGGCGGAAGATGATAAGTCCGCACAATCTTAGCAAGATACCGTATTGCAAAATTTATATCTGATGCATCAAATGTACCAATGATTGTGCCAGGAACTGCAACACGTGTTTTCATTGCAAATTCCGGATCAATAGCAAGCTCAACATTTGGTAAATGTAAATATTGTGCAAGATATGGTAATTCATTTTGAAGAGTGCTCATACCGACTTGAACATCAAGAAATACAAGACCATGTACTTCATTGGCTATATGAATTGCTTTTTCAATTTGGCTCTTCGGCATACGAAGACTGTAAAGTCCATATACACCTGGCGAATCTTGAGCTGTAATCGCAATATAATCAATAGCTGGAATAATCGGTGTTTGTGGGTCAGCATATTCCCATTTTGCAACCTGTGCTTTAAGTTTTGAAAGCACTTTATTGATAGGATATTCACCGAGTATACCCATTTTAGATGAATAGAAATTTCCATAAAATGCAACCACCCTGTTAAACGGGAAAACTGCACCATAGTCTGGATATACTGTATGCACAGGCCATAATATAGCGGTATGTGAAGTAGACGAAGATACTGTATATTTGGATGAATTAATAATCGGAGGATTATTTGCAAGTGTAAACAATGATTGATTATAAGAAATAATATTAAGTATATGAGACGGTTTACTATGTTCGTTTTTTTTAACAAGATATGTAAACGGACTATGACGTATAATTGGTAATTTTACAATACTCACAATTGTCCACATAGCAAATAATGCAGCTACTATAAGGAATATCGTATTCACAAATAAAAAAAATCGTCTGTTTTGTAAGCGATTATATTTCTTTTTTCGGCGTAAAAATTTCAGCATAGTGCCGACAAAAACTTTCTTTACAAGATGTTGTCATACACTACTGTATCACGAACTACCATCATGCAGTAAATACTGTATTTAAGAAATTATTATTGAAATAATTTGTGACGAAATAATATTTTATGGAATTACGTACTAGATTTATCGTTTAGATCTGTTGTTTGAATCGGACTTTCAATATCTGGTGGCCATTTTGCATCAATATGTTTATATTTTTTTTCATATTCGGCTACTTGACCAACCAAATATTGTGAAAGTCTCTTCATGTGTTGAGGTGTCAATGCATACGCTGTACCACTCTCACCTGCTAACATACCCATAACAAAACTTTCCGGAGTATATCCAACAACGATATTTTCACAAAATTGTTTTGAAACTTTATTTAGATCCATATCATTAGTATAACTCACTATCAACTATACTAAAAGTATAAATGAAAATGATAGCGCAAAAACAACAATATTATGATATTAAAATAATATTTCATAGTGTACAGCACTGTATTTTGCACTCTATAACACGAAGATATAAATAATTTATTTTATACAGATTGTATGTCTGCTACAATTTCAGGAAATGTATCTTGAGAAAAATGATTTCGGTCTGTAAAAGTATGTATTGTAGCGTTTGGTATAAGCACATGATATTTTTCAATATGATTATATGGTACACATGTATCATCAGTGCTGTGATACATGTGTAATATACCAGCTTGTTTTATAAAATTTTTAATTGAAGTTGGAAGCTGAAATGTTCCAAGAACTTCATTTTTTGTACACATATAATCATTAAATGGTGCTGAAATTAAAAATGTTGCATAAATAGTTTTTGGAAAATCATTTTGCGATAGATATTTTACTAAAAACACAGCGCCTAATGAGTGTGCAACAAATAATACATTGTCTTTAAGATATGGTATAAGCCTCTCAAACCATATGCTCCATTCTTCAAATACGGCGTTTGCACTATTTGGCATTATTGGTTGAAATACTTCATAGGATACTCCAAGTGCTTCAGGAAGTTTTGTTTTCCATTTTTCGTTTCTCATAAATGTATTGATATTTATTTCTCGAGTACGTAAATTAAGTAGGTACGTTTTATATGAAGAAAATACTGACCCACCATGCAATACAACAACTTGTTTTGGAATAGACATATATTATTATTTCTTTTTAAATAAAATTTTATCTTTTTTTCCGATTATTGCCGTTATATTATCTCCTTCAGAAATATTTCCATCAATGATTTCCATTGCGAGTTCATCCATAATTTCTGTTTGCACAGCGCGCTTGAGTGGTCGTGCGCCAAAAGCAGGGTCAAACCCTTTTTTTAGAAGCAAAGTATATATTGAATCATCAATATTAAGTATAATTTTCTTTTCTTTTGCAAGTAAATTAACTAACTCATCAACTTGTAATTTCACAATATCTTTTAACATTTTTTTATTCAGCGCGGTAAATAGTACAATATCATCAAGACGATTAAGAAATTCGGGACGGAAATGTTTATGTACAATATTTAATATTTCTTTTTCAAGCTCTTTAGATGAACCTATAAAATCACTTATTAGCTCACTACCAAGGTTTGATGTCATAATGATAATAGTGTTTGAAAAATCAACAGTTCTACCTTGCCCATCGGTAAGACGACCGTCATCAAGTAGCTGCAATAAAACATTAAATACATCATGGTGAGCTTTTTCTATTTCATCAAGCAATATAACAGCGTATGGACGTCTACGTATTGGCTCAGTTAATTGACCACCTTCCTCATATCCGACATATCCAGGTGGAGCACCGATTAAACGAGATACTGAATGGCGTTCCATATATTCGCTCATATCAATACGTACCATTGCGTTGCTATCACCAAATAGTGTTGCCGTAAGTGTTCTTGCTAATTCTGTTTTTCCAACACCTGTTGGTCCTAAGAATAAAAATGAACCAATTGGTTTCTGACTTGATTTCAGACCGGCACGCGCGCGCCGAATGGCGCGCGCTACCGTAGAAATCGCTTCTGACTGCCCTATAACATTTTTTGATAGGTCTTTTTCAAGATGCGTAAGTTTCTGGACTTCACCTTCAAGTAGTTTTGCAACTGGAATACCTGTCCATCGCGCAACCATTCGTGCTATATCTTCCGCTGTAACCTCTTCGCGTACTAAACGTTCTTTATCAGGAATTTTATTTATTTCTTTTTGTACTTTCTCAAATTCTTTCTGTTTTTTAGGAAATGCGCCGTACCGTATCTCAGCAGCTTTAGCGAAATTCCCATCACGTTCCTCGGTATCAGCTTGGGTTTTTAGATCTTCAATATCTTTTGAAATTATATGTGATTTACTGATTAATTCTCGTTGTTTTTCCCATCTGGCTCTCTTACCGTTAAACTCTTCTCGTATGGAAGCAATATGTTTTTCAACTTCTGACAACCTGTCTTTACCCTCTTTTTGTTTTTCTTTTTTTAAAGCTTCGCGCTCAACTTCAAGTTTCAAAAGTATGCGATGCATTTGATCGAGTTCTATCGGCATGCTCTCAATTTCCATTTTAAGTGTAGATGTCGCCTCATCAATTAAATCAACTGCTTTATCTGGAAGAAATCTATCTGAAATATAACGAGCCGAAAGTTGCGCTGCGGCTACAATTGCCTCATCAGTGATACGTACACCATGATGTACTTCGTATTTTTCTTTTAAACCACGCAAAATAGCAATGCTATCATCAATGGAGGGTTCATCAATATATACAGGCTGAAATCGTCGCTCAAGTGCTTGATCTTTTTCAATATATTGCCGATATTCATCAAGAGTCGTTGCACCAATCATATGAAGTTTACCGCGTGCGAGAAGCGGTTTTAGCATATTTGCAGCATCAACAGCACCATCTGCTTTTCCTGCCCCGACGATAGTATGTAATTCATCTACAAACAAAATGATATTTCCATCTGCTTTTTCAACTTCTTTAAGAAGTGCTTGAAGACGTTCTTCAAACTCTCCTCTAAATTTTGCTCCAGCGAGAAGCGATGCAATTTCAAGACTTATAAGTCGTTTACCTTTAATAGAGTCTGGAACATCACCTATAGCAATTCTTTGTGCAAGACCTTCTACAATAGCAGTTTTGCCAACACCAGGATCACCAATCAGTACCGGATTATTTTTTCGACGACGAGACAATACTTGCATAACTCGACGTATTTCATCATCACGACCAATAACTGGATCAAGTATTCCTTTCTTCGCCATTTCCGTAAAGTCTTGTCCATATTTTTTAAGTACATTATAAGTATTTTCTGGATTTTTATTTTGTACATGATTAGTGCCACGTACAACAGGAAAATCCTTTTTTATTTTATCGTAAGTAATATTGTGGTTATGAAGAATAGATTGCGCATCATTTGAAACTGAAAGAAATGCTAAGAGTAGATGTTCTGCGCTTATATATTCATCAGAAAGCGCAGTGGCTTCCTTGATACTCTGTGTAAGTATTTGTTGTAATTCTACAGAAATACGTGGTTGAGATTCGTTTTGTAATGTTGGTAGGTGTTCAATCTGTGTATGAGTATCGCGTAATATATCTGAAACAGTACCTCCACTTTTTTCTATAAGTGGTCGTACAACAGTATCTGTTTGTTCAAGTAAAGCAACAAGTAAATGAAGTGGTTCAATATTTGTATTATGTGCTGTTTGTGCAAAAACAACTGCACGCTCAAGCGCTTCTTTAGATCGTTCTGTTAAGTTTTGAATATCCAATCCCATAAAAGACGAATAAAAAAATGTACTTTTAAAGTATAACTCTATTGCACTAAATTGTAAAAATATTTTACTTTCTTTCTTGCTGCGGGACTAGGACTCGAACCTAGATAGCATCCTCCAGAGGGATGTGTCCTACCATTAGACGATCCCGCAATGTAAGCACAGTAACGAAAACATCGACGAAATGCAAGGGATTTTAAAAGATGCCTACAAATAATTTCTATAAGCTGGTCAAATGAAAAAACATTTATTATTAAGAGTACAAACTTATTGTTTAATAATATTTCGTTTCTTTTTATGTACAATTGTCGCGCGAATGAAAGCTGTAAAAAGTGGGTGCGGATTAAGAGGACGTGCATGGAATTCAGGATGAAACTGAGTTCCAACCATAAATGGATGTACACTACGCGGTAATTCTGCAATTTCCATTAATACACCATCAAGTGATGTTCCGGAAAATATAAGTCCTTTTTTTTCAAGTTGTTCTATATACTCTGGATTAATTTCGTACCTATGACGATGACGCTCTGTAATATGTTTTGTTTTATACGCACTATATACAATAGTATTTTTCTTTAAAATGGCGGGATACCCGCCAAGACGCATTGAACCACCATAATCTTTTGATTTAATCTTTTTCTTTTGTGAATCCATGATGATTACAATCGGATACGCTGTATTCGGTGCAATTTCTGTTGTATGAGCATCTGTAAGTTTTGCAACGTTTCGTGCATATTCAATAATCATAAGCTGCATTCCGTAACAAAGTCCAAAATATGGAATGTTATGAGTACGCGCATATCTAATAGCTTGTATCTTTCCTTCAATACCTGTATTTCCAAAACCACCAGGGACAATAATACCGTCATATCGCGCAAGAGTCGCTATTGACTTTCCATTTTCAAATTGTTTTGCATTTATCCAATGAATATTTGATTTTACGCCAACTTTCGCTGCGGAGAATTTTATTGCCTCAATAACTGAAAGATATGCATCTGAAAGAATAAAGTCTCCAGTATCAAAATACTTTCCGACTATTGCAATATCAATTGATGTCTTAAATTTCTTATGTGCAGTGGTGTGTACAAATTTTTTCCATGCGCTTAGGTTTGTCTTTCCCTTATTTGGCAAGTTAAGTGACTTTGTAAGCATATTAGCAAGTAATCCTTTTTCAAAGTTAAGTGGTACTTCATAAATACTTTTAATATCTGGCGCGGAAATAACGTGATCTGGCGAAATAGAACACGCAATAGCAATCTTTTCTTTCCGTTTTGTATCAAGTTGATGCTGTCCACGAGCAATAAGAAAATCAGGTTGTAACCCGTAAGAATTAAGCTGACGTACTGCATTTTGTGTAGGTTTTGTTTTCATTTCTCCCAATGTACCCGGAATTGGAAGATATGACACCATAATATATAAAACATCGCCTGGATGCTTCATGCCGATTATACGTGCTGCATCAATGAAAAGTGCGTTTTGAAAATCACCGATTGTTCCTCCAATTTCAATAACAGAAATCGTGCTACCGTTTGAATTCGCTGCAGCTTCAATACGTCGTGTAATTTCATCACGAACATGAGGAATCGCTTCTACACATTTTCCACCATACCCGAGTGAACGTTCTCGTGCAATAACAGATTGATATACCATACCACTTGTCATATAGTCCTCAGGACCTAAATCACGTCCTAAAAACCTTTCATAATTTCCCATATCTTGATCAGTTTCTAATCCGGAATTAAGTACGAACACCTCACCATGTTCGGTCGGATTCATAGTACCAGCATCCACGTTCAAATATGGATCAATTTTTACGAGATTAACATGGAACCCTTTTGAATGTAAAAGTAATCCTATAGACGAAACAGTAACGCCTTTACCGACACCTGACATTACACCACCGATGATAAAAATATATTTATGATTCTTTTTCTCCATACTATACTGTCAGATATTTTCTAATGGCTATAAAACTTGCAACACCACCCAAAAGAAAACCGGAGCCTAAAATTATTGCGATAATAAATGACATATGTGATAGATAATACTGAAAGAAATTGAATCCTCCAAACCACATTGTTGTTGCGCCACCTGCATACCATGTAATTGGAAGTAACAATAACAAAATTACCAATGCAGCAATAACACCGGAAATAATGCCTGTTATTATAAATGGACCACGAATATATGCGTTTGATGCACCAACAAGTCGCATAATTGCAATTTCATCCCGCGAAGTATATATAGCAAGTCGCGTTGTGGCAAATGCAATGATTATTGATGCAATTGCAAATATCAACACAAGAATTATTCCTATTTTTTGTGTTGCGTTAATGGCAAACGCAATACGATTAATAACACTTTTATTTTGTTCATAATTAATACGATCAATAATTGAAGTACCATTTGTTGAAAGTGCAGGGCCGGTATTTAAAAATCGTACAATACTATCATATTGTGAAGGATTTTTTGCCAGAATTGAAATTGAAGCATCAAGTGGATTGCTACCAAGTTCATTTAGCGCCTGTAGTGTCAATTGGTCGGTAGCATGCCGTGAACGAAACTCAATAAGAGCTTTTGTGCGAGAAGTATATGTTGTCTTTGCAACTTGCGGTAATTGTTCTAATTTATTTTGCAACGAAAATATATCGTTTGGTGAAGCAGTGGTAACAAAATAAACGCTAATATCAACTTTGTTTTGAATGGCTGTAAGTGTGTTTTGTAATAATCCAGAGAAAAAGATAAGCATTGATATGATTCCAAGAGTCACAGCCATAATAAGTACTGTTGCAAAAGAAACAACGCCACCGCGCGCAAAACTTTTTATACCTGCAAAAATCATTCTGCGAAAATTAGTCCATGAAATATTCATATCATTCTTTTTTTATAATTATAGAACATAATGTCCGTGTACATCATCACGTACAATTTGACCAGAATCCATAGTAATGACACGTCTATTAATTAAATCTACAACACCTTTATTGTGTGTCGCGATTAAAACAGTTGTACCAAATTCATTTATTTTTTGTAAAATTTGTACAACTTCATATGCATTAATCGGATCTAAATTACCAGTAGGCTCGTCAGCAACAATAACATCTGGTTGATTAATAATTGCACGGCCAATCGCAACACGCTGTTGTTCACCACCAGATAGCTGTCGTGGAAAATGATTTGCTTTTTCTGTGAGATCAACTAATTCAAGGATATGTGGTACATCTGTTGCAATTTCATCATCTGAGCGTCCTGCCACCTCCATTGCAAAAGCGATATTCTCGTACGCTGTTTTGTGTAAAATAAGTTTGAAATCTTGAAACACCATGCCTATTTTGCGACGATATTGATATAATCGTGCTGATGGAAGATCGTGTATGTTAAGAGACTCAAAAAAAATATTCCCCGTGGTTGGACGTTCTTCGGCAATAAGCATTTTCAATAATGTTGTTTTACCTGCACCTGAATGTCCAACTATAGATACAAATTCTTTAGGTTCAATAGAGAAAGTTATATCTTCAAGTGCAGGTTTTTTATCCCCATTATATATCTTGGAAACATTTTCAAAGTAAATCATAAACTTATTATCTATTGTACCGCACGTACCGCCATTGCGTCTATAAAATCATCAATATCGCCTGCAAGTACGGCTTCAGGGTCATGTGATTCCATTCCTGTTCTATGATCTTTTACCAGTTTATAAGGATGAAGCACGTACGAACGAATTTGACTTCCCCATTCATTTGCGGTTACGGCAGCAACAGAGCGATCCTTAGCTTCTGCCAATCGTTTTGTTTTTTCGCGTGCGAATATTTTTGCTTTTAATAGTTCAGTTGCTTTTTCACGATTTGCCTGTTGTGAACGTTCACTTGAAATATGTACTGAAAGACCTGTTGGTATATGAACAATCCGTACAGCTGTTTCGCGTTTGTTCACATTTTGTCCACCAGCTCCTCCAGAGCGAGCAAACTGTATTTCAATATCATCAGGATTTAATACCACAGCGTCTTGAGGTGTTAATACAGGTAACACTTCAACTAACGCAAACGATGTCTGACGTTTGGAATTTGCATTAAATGGAGAAATACGCACAAGACGATGTACTCCTGCTTCATACTTTAAACGTCCATATGCATTATTTCCCCGTATCTCCATTGTGACATTTCTGTATCCACCATGATTATTCTCATGTGCATGTAATTGTGTAGTTTGCCAACCGCGTGTTGTAGCATAATTTTCATACATACATCGCAACATACCGGTAAAATCTTCAGCATCATCACCACCTGCACCTGCAAGAATAGAAAGCACTGCATTACCATGATCATGCGGATCACTGGTATCGTTTTTTTTAAGTGCCTGATACTCCTTTACTAAAGTTTGTGCTTGTTCTTTATCTAACCAAAAATCAGATGATAGCATCAACGCTTCTAATTCCGCCAATCGTTTTTCATTTGTATTCATGAGCCGCCTCTCAGATTTGAACTGAGGACCTACCCCTTACGAAGGGGTTGCTCTACCAACTGAGCTAAGGCGGCAATATACTATATTTAGTATAAAATCTTATTTTGAAATAGTACACTAAATATCAAATATTTAAGTTATGATTTTTTCTATTTTTTCAATAATCTCACTTGGAGTAAGGCTTGCCTTAGTTAGATAGTCAATCGCGCCTAAATCATGAGCTTTTTGTATATATTCTTCTTGACTTAAATTAGATAGTATAATTACTGGAATATATTTTATTTTTTCATCTTCTTTTACTTTGCTTAAAACACCAAAACCGTCAATATCAGGAAGAATAAGATCAAGTAATATCAGGTCTGGTCTCATTTTTTTTGCCATTGTAATACCATCCTCACCATTAGCTGCCCACGTGATATCATATCCACTAGAGATAAGTTTCTTAGCAATAACAATGCGAAGAAATGAATCATCTTCAACTATTAGGATTTTTTTCTTCATATCTAATTCGCTACATTATTGTTTAATCGGCAAAGAAAAAGAAAAAGTACTACCTTTATTTACTTTTGATTCAAACCAGATCTTTCCTTTATGTGCTTTAATGATATTTTTTGTAATAAATAACCCAAGACCAGTACCATCGGTCTCCATTAGTATAGCATTATCTGCACGGAAAAATTTAGTAAACAGGCGGTCTTGTTGTTTAGGACTTATTCCGACCCCGGTATCAGCCACGGAAAATTCTATCGAATGTATGTCATAAGTCAAACTAATAGTAACGTGACCACCCGGAAGTGTGTATTTTATCGCGTTTTCAATGAAGTTTTGCATTGCAATGGTAATTTTTTCAATATCAACCATTACCTCTGGTGAAGAATGAGTCGGTAATATTTGTCGTATAGTGATATTATTTCTTATGGCTGATTCCTTATAAATGTCTGTTGCGTTTTTTACAAGAACATCAAGATGAGTCGGTACCATTTTATATGAATACTTTCCTTCTTCTATTCTTGCAACATCCAATAGATCATTTACAAGAATAATCATCCGTTCATTAGAATTATAGCTTTTTTTAAGGAAACTTTTTTGTTCATCTGTGATTTTCCCAAGTTCGCCATCTAAAATCAAACTAAGCGCCCATTTAACACCGGAGAGAGGTGTTCTTAATTGATGGGCGGCAATTGAGACGAATTCAGTCTTTGTCTTTTCAATTCTTTTCTCACGTGTTACATCATGTAGAATTACAAGTGTGCCAATACGTTCTCCTTCAGCTGTTAATGGAATAGATGATGTCTCAAGTGTAAAGTCACTTATTTCCAATTCCTTACGAGACACTATTAAATCATCATCACCTAATATATTAAATAATAATGTAAAGAACGACATTTTCTTAAGTTCGTTCCAATTTTTTCCAATTATTTTTGCTATTGATACACCAAAAAATATTTCAGCTCGAGGATTAAATAATGTGAGAATATGTTCATTGTCAAAAACAAGTAATCCATCGGTGAAATTTGTGATTATAGTCATAGTTTTATTACGCTCCGTTTCCATTTCACCACGTGCTTGTTCAACTTTAACCAGTGTTTTTGTAAGTGTTACTTTTGATTTTTTAAGTTCGGCAACATTTTTTTGAAGTTCATAAGTTTTATCACGTACTTTATCTTTTAATGTGTTGTTTAAGTAACTTATATCAGCAGCTAATTTTTCCGCTTCATGTTCTTTATCAATATTTCTATGTGTTGCTCTAATTAACAAATACCCAATTAGGCAGAATAATATAAATATTACTGACTCTACTATTTGAGTTAATACGTCGGTTGCAAAGAAAATCTGAATAAAAAGAAGAAGCCCAATTAATGATACGAGGAGTTCCGTTAAAATTATTTTAATATTGAAGATTTCTTTTTTAATAATTATATATGTAGCTAATCCAAGCCATATTACAGAGAAATATACTGGCGCATCGAGAAAAAAGAAAAATTGTGGTAAAAAAAGTGGTAAAATCCCATCAAACAGTAGCGAACCAGAAACAAATATCAAAAAACCGATGGTGAGATATTTCAATTGTATACGTTTCAAACCGGAACTATGATGAAAAGCAACTATACTGTAATACATACTTAAGAGTAAACCAAAAACAGCAAACATTCGTGCCAGTTGATTTAATGGACCGGCAGTTTCTGCAATAATATATGGATAGACATTAGAAATAGATGCAATAATGTATGGAGTTGCAAGACTTACTGCAAGGATAATTGCTGCAACACCATACCATATAATGATTTTTAATTTAAAAAATTTTATTTTTCCAGTATAAACATATGTAAATATCATATTTGCCGCAACAACCACTGCACCTTCCCACGTCATTTTGACCCAAAATAATGTATTCGGTAAAGAATATACAGCACCCCATGAAAAACTAAAGATTGCAACAAAAATAGATAACCACACTAAATGGTATGCTTCCTTACCTCTACCTTTAAGCCAAACAAATAATGCAAAGACTGCATTTAGACCTGCAATAGCGAATAAAATTGTAAATCTAATATGAATCAAATTCATAATATATATAAATTATATTATAGCTTGAAAACGGTTATTATAGAAAAGACAATCGGTTTACTAAAGTTCATAAAAGACTAAAATGTGCTTATTAAACAATTTTAAACCTTATAATATGCAATTTCTAATGCCATACTTATTTTAATGAGCCGTTGGACAGATTCGAACTGTCGACCTACGCCTTACCATGGCGTTGCTCTACCACCTGAGCTACAACGGCAAGTGAGTGAATATAAAAAATATAGCATATTCTTTATATGAGCGAATGTAGCCGATGCAAGCTCTGCTTACAACGGCAAGTGAGTGAATATAAAAAATATAGCATATTCTTTATATGAGCGAA
>CAZCLC010000005.1:23347-42722 GCA_964499455.1 uncultured Candidatus Saccharibacteria bacterium
TGTAGCCGATGCAAGCTCTGCTTACAACGGCAATAAATTAAAACAGTTCGTTTACTTATGCTTATAATAAATAAACGAATAAATGTATAATACGATATTATAAGAAATTTTCAATAATGCGTTTATTTTTTAGTATTTAACATAAATTAAACTTTAGTTGATAACATATTATATGTATGGTACATATTGAATATATTTATGAAAATAGATAATGAAACAAGTAAAATAGTAATTTCGCAAAATATATTATATGCGTTCTCTATTATTAGTTTTATCGTCATCACAAGCGGTGGTATTTTACTTGCCGTATTATATACTTAACGATTTATACCTTCTGTTTTCACTTCATTTGAAGCTGCAACTGTTTATATGAACAATATTATTTCTCACAAAACTCCAAATAATTTAGTTGTAGTTCCTCAAGATATTCGTATTCCTTTTGGAAATATAGTAAGTTCAACAGTGGCAACGACAACTAAAACCATACAAAAAAATAGTAAGGACTAATAAAAAAAACATAAAACATAATTGAGCGCTTAACAATACCGTTAGCAACCAAATATATTCAAACGGTGCAAAAAGTGGAAAAATAATACAGCACTATTATGGGCTTCCTGACATTGCTGTAACCATGACTACGTATGGATACCTAAATGAAACGTCAACAAGTTCATTTGTGGCAAATAAGTTATACCGGCACATACGCAGATGGCAATTAAGTTTAGAGTAACAAACAAAGGAACAAATGTAACTGGACATTGGCATCTAACGATACATATTCCAACAGAAATAAATTCAGTTTAATAGTCAGGAACACTTCAAAGTTTACTTACAGGACAACCAGAAGACTTTATTGTACATTTTACTCGTGCGATACTGGGTGCTAATAAAAAAATTACTGTTAATGTAGATCCAAATAATATAATTAGAGAATCAAATGAAAACAATAATACATTTTCTGTAAATATCACAGTTCTTGGAAATTAATTTTTTAAACGAGTTTTATCAAATATATAAACAGTGAGATGTAATTATATCTCACTGTTTATATATCAATAGTTGCGTATTGTGCATTACTTTGTATGAAATTTTTACGAGAGGCCACATCAGTTCCCATTAAAATACTGAAAATATGATCTGCAGCTTGTGCATCTTCAATATGAATTTGTCTTAGGACGCGCTGCGTAGGATCCATAGTTGTTTCCCATAACTCAGATGGGTTCATTTCACCCAAACCTTTATAACGTTGTACATTTACCTTACCAGATTTGCTTGCTACCGATTCTTTTCCTTCAGTAGGTTTAACCAATGTTGTTTCGTCCGAAATTACTCCAAAACTTTTAAGAATAGAATCCTTCTCATTATCTGTATAAGCATATTGTATTTGTTTTCCTTTTACTATTTTATATAGTGGTGGTTGCGCAATATATATAAAACCTCCTTCAATAATTGGGCGGAAATAACGGTAAAATAGGGTAAGTAAAAGTGTACGTATATGTGCTCCATCTACATCAGCATCAGTTGCGATGATAACTTTATGATAGCGTAATTTTGATATATTAAATACATCACCAATAGCAGTACCTAAGGCTACAACAAGTGCTCTTATTTCTACCGAGGCAAGCATACGATCAATATGTGCGCGTTCAACATTTAAAATCTTGCCACGAAGTGGTAGTATCGCTTGCGTCCGACGATCACGTCCTTGTTTACTTGAACCGCCGGCAGAATCACCTTCAACAATAAACAGTTCTGCTTCTTCCGGTGCTTTTACTTGGCAATCAGCAAGTTTGCCTGGAAGAGTCATTCCTTCCAATGCACCTTTTCTAAGTACAGAATCTTTTGCTGCTTTTGCTGCTTTTCGTGCTTTTAGAGCGAGCAATACTTTTTGTATAATTGCTCGCGCGTCATCTGGATTTTCTTCAAGAAATGACACAAGTGCAGAACCAAACACACTGGAAACAGCGCTCTGTGCTTCAACAGAACCTAATTTTGATTTTGTTTGACCTTCAAATTGAACTTCCGGCAATGCAACAGAAATTACTGCTGTAATACCTTCAAGTACATCATCACCAGTAAAATTTTCATCTTTTTCTTTTAAAAGATTTGATGAACGACCATATATGTTTAATGAACGCGTAAGAGCTGTTTTGAAACCTGTTACATGTGTACCACCTTCACTATTGTACGTGTCATTTGCAAACGCAGTGATACGTGGTGCTATATCATCTACATATTGAAAAGCAATTTCTACAAATACCCCCTTATGTTCTTTTTCAATATAAAAGATATTTTTATGCACTGGCGTTTGGTTCTTATTATAAAATGCAATTAGAGAACGTAATCCACCCTCAAAATAAAATGTTATTGACGGTACATCAATGTTTGTTTCTGTCAAAAAAAGTGGTGTATTCTCGAGAAAATCAGCTTTTTCTTTACGCACATCAACAACTTGTATACGAGTAGCTTTTACAAGATACGCTTGCTGTCGTAGGTGACGTATGATTTTATCCCAGTTCCATTCAACACCTTCTTTGAAAATAGATTCATCTGGTTTGAAAAAAATAATTGTGCCATGCTCATTTGTAGTTCCGATTTTTTTTGTTTTTGCTAATGCAATACCTTTTTTATATTCTTGTATATGTATACCTCCATCCTGATGTACTATTGCTTTCGCATATTCGGAGAGCGCGTTTACAACTGAAGAACCTACACCATGTAAACCTCCTGATACTTTATATGCTTTATGGTCAAATTTTCCACCGGCATGAAGCGTTGTCATAATAGTTTCAAGTGCAGATACTTTTGTCTTTGGGTGAATACCAACAGGTATACCATTACCATTATCTGCAACACGTATAAAATTATTTGGAAGGAGAGCAACTTCAATACGATCACAACGTCCTGCCATTGCTTCATCTCGTGAATTGTCAAAAATTTCCCATATTAGATGGTGAAGTCCTTCAGGACCGGTAGTCCCAATATACATTCCCGGACGTTTACGAACTGGTTCAAGACCTTCAAGTATCTGAATTGAAGATGCATCATACGTTTCCGCGCCGCCCTTGGCGGCGCGGACCTTCACCTGTTTTTTCTTTTTAATTGCCATAATGTAACCTAATGTGTTACTTTAGTATAACATATATAACGTTATTTAGCTTACTCTAACGTACAATACAGCCATCAATATTATTAAGTGCGGCAGTTATTTTTTCCATATATTTATTTACTTCTTTATCAATTAATGTGCACTCTGGTGATTGAAATACAAGATGAAATGCGTATGATACTTTTTCGTCTTTTTCAAAATAATCAAATTGTTCTAATCGTACGAGTAGTTCTCCTGCATTTTTACGAATAGCAGATTTAGCAAGCTTAATATCAGTTGTTACTGGAACCCAAAATGCAATATCACGCAACACAAATGGATAAATAGAAAACGGTCTGTATGTGCCTAATGTATATTGTCGCGGTACATATGTCATAATATCTTGTACTGGTGGTATATCAGACACTAACTCTGAAGTCTTGATTACAATTTGTTCATCATTCTTTGTAAAAACTGTCCCTATTTCAAAAAGTTTTGGTTTTTGGTTTGGCATAAGCACAAGCGGAGCATAATTCATTGCTTTTTCAAGGGCGACTTTCATATTATCATCAAGCGCAGTACGTAATGCAGGTTTAGTTTTATCAAGTGGATTAGCGAGTATTATATCACCATCTTCTGCGAATGATTGTGTGCTGATTTCTGTAAAACCACGTTTGGCAAGAAAATCTTTAATTTTTTCAATACCGAGAAAACGTGCTTGATTAACATTTCCCGTAATTGGTGGAAGCTGTACTGATGGAAGTAGATGGTAACCTATAATGCGACCAACTTCTTCAATTAAATTTTCCGGAATAGTGATATCTACTCGTTCAAAAGGTGGTGTAATTGTAAATGTATCGCCATTAATATCAATATCAAAATCAAGCCGTTTAAAAACATCTGCAACTATATTATGTGAAAATGTTGTTCCGAGAATATTATTTATGCGCGAGAGTGTTATAGATGTGGACGCCGGCGTCGCTGGCGCTGGATATACATCAACAATGCATTCAACTTTCCCGCCTGCTATATCCTTGATAAGCGTAAGAATGTCACGCATACCATATTCTGCAAGCTTCGGAGATGGACGATTTTGAAAACGCAATGAAGCATCAGTTAAAAGTTTTAATCGTTGTGCAGCACGACGAATAGTCGGACCATCAAAATTTGCTGCTTCAATAATAATATTAGTAGTTTTCTGTGTAAGTTCTGCTGTTTTACCGCCTTTTATTCCAGCAATACCTAACGGTTTATGTTGAGAATTGGAATCATTATCCGCATTAGCATCGGTAATTAATAGTATATCTTGTGATAATGTATATTCTTCGCCAGAGAGTGTCGTAATTTTTTCGTTTTCTTTTGCATTACGTATGTTAATTACATACTTACCATCTTTTTGTGTTAATTTATCCGCATCAAATACATGAAGTGGTTGACCAATATTAAGCATCACATAATTAGTCGCATCAACTACATTATTTATTGAATGTTGTCCAACTGCTTCAAGTGCTGTACGCAACCAATTCGGTGATGGTTTAATTTCCACATCTTTTATAAATGCCGCTATGTATCGCAAACATTTCTTTTTGTCTTCAATTTTAATCTGTAAATTATCACCCTTATTTTTCAACCCAGTTTCATACAAGGTCGAACCTTGTATGAAATTGTTTTGTGTTGATTCGCGAAGTGGATCTATTTTTAGTGGTATATTAAGTATTGCACCAATTTCTTTTGCAATACCGCGATGACAAAGACAGTCAGCAGCGCGATTCGGTAAGATATCTACGTCAAGTAAATCATTCTCACACTTGTCCACTTCAAATGCGTGAAAAGTAATAGCATCATTAATTTTATCCATACTTGGTAACGGTTTTTCAAAATATTTTTGCAACCATGTTAATGAAACTTTCATATTATTTTTGTTTTCTATGAACTATATTTTCAGATGTTTCTGTTTTTGATTCAAAACTATATATAAAACGAATATCTCCAGAATGAAATAAACGTATGTCCGGAATACCATATTTCACCATAATCACACGCTCAAGACCTGGACCAAAAGCAAATCCGGAGATTTTTTCAGGATCAAGACCAGCATTACTTAATACACTTGGATGTAACATTCCAGCACCAAACATCTCAAGCCATCTGCCTTCTTTACCAGGAGCTTCAAACCACAAATCCACTTCAACTGATGGTTCGGTAAATGGAAAATAACTCGGACGAAATCGTACTTGTGCATCATATCCAAAATATTCTTTATAAAAACGCTCAAATGTACCCTTCAGATGCGCAAGAGTAACTGTTCCAACTGGACCAACCGCAAATCCATCATACTGATAAAACTGTGCTTCATGTGTCATATCAGTTGCTTCATTACGAAAAACTTTTCCAATGCTTATCATTCGTTTTTCAACTTCTCCGGCCTTAGCCATTTTTTCTAACTCACGAATAGTCACTGATGTTGTATGGGTACGCAATACACGACGTGGAATCTCATCTGTCCAAAAGGTATCCTGCATATCGCGCGCTGGGTGGTCAGCGGGAACATTAAGTGCTGAAAAATTATGATATTCATCTTCAAGCTCTGGACCATAAGCAACTCCAAACCCCATACGACCGAAAATGCCCGCTATATCACGGGCGGCAATAGTTAATGGATGTAATCTCCCTTCTTCCATACAGTATTACTATACTCTATACTACCGATAATCAAAAAGATATAATACAATATACAATATTTTAGCGTTTAGTATGAAAAATAGTGTGTGTTTGTTATTATGTTAAATAATGGTATTTGGACCGAATATTTTTATTTATATTTTTCTATTCATTACGCTTTATTTTGAATCGTTTTTGCTCGTAACTCTGCTGTCTGGTCCCGCACGCGAGCAACGTAAACGTAATGTGTGTATTTCAAGCCATACACCAAGTACAGCAGTAATAGTTCCTTGCTGGGATGAAGAAAATACGATAGCCATAACAGTAGATTCTCTTTTGGCATTGGAATACCCAGATGGAAAATTATCCATTATTCTTGTTGATGATGGTTCAACAGATGGTACTGCAGATGTATTGGAAAGTTACGCACATCATTCGCGTATAAAAATATTAAAAAAAGAGCACGGTGGAAAATATGCGGCATTAAATGCTGGTATCAAAATAGCTGGTGATGTAGAAATTATCGGTTGCTTAGACGCTGATTCTTTTGTAGAACCAGAATCATTACGTATAGCTGTACCGTGTTTTGAACGACCAGAAGTAATGGCAAACACATTAGCACTATCCGTACATGCACCTAAAAATATTATTCAACATATACAATATGCTGAATATTTATTTGGAATCACCATGCGACATGTTTTAGCGTCTATAAATGGATTGTATGTAACTCCAGGTCCGTTTTCATTATATCGTATGGAAGTATTCAAAAAAATAGGATATTTTACCAAAGCATATTTAACAGAGGATATGGAGATGGCACTTAGAATGCAACGTGCACATATGGTAATTGAAAACTCACCACACGCACGGGTATACACTAAAGCACCGGCAACAATTTCCATACTTATTAAACAACGTGTACGCTGGACAACAGGTTTTTTAAAAAATATTTTATTTGAGTATAGAGATTTAATTGGCAATCCGCATTACGGTATATTTGGTATTGGTATATTACCTCTTGCTCTACTTTCTATTTTTGCAGGAGCTGGTTTTTTTGTATTTTTTCTATTACAAACTGTTTTGAATATAGCACATGCGATATCTATTTATCGTGGTATTCCGCTATCATATATCTTTACTCCGCATGCGTTTAATTTTTTGTTTTATTTCCCAATCACTATAATTTTCTTAACAAGTATTGTTCTTTTATCTATGACAATAATGTTTATGATAATCGGAAAACGAATGTCAAATATACCTGGAAATCTCACAGCTGGTACAATTACATATGTTTTATTTTATTGGATATTATCACCAATATGGCTCGCTCGGTCAGTTGTTGATACCATAACAAATACTAATCGTTCATGGCGATAATATTTTATGAATATTATTACTAGAAACGCTCTCATTGCACTTGTTATAACGATTTTAATCGCAGGCACAATTACATACACGATACACTACATCAATCAGCAACGGCTTTCTGAAATAAATGCAATGCAATCACAACTTTCTACTGATACTCTTTCTCTAGAAACACAATTTGCGCTTCTTGAAAACGCGCCATGCCAAAACATAACTTCTGGAAACTCATTTTCTCGTAACCTTTCTATACTCGGAGATCGTCTATCTTTTGCAGAAGAACGACTTGGTAGCCAAGACTCACAAGTGATTGAACTTAAAAAAGAATATGCTCTTCTTGAAATACGTGACTATCTACTTATGCGTAAGTTATCTACAACATGTCATATTACTCCAATTACAGTACTTTATTTTTATTCAAATGCTGGTGATTGCACAACGTGTGATCAAGCTGGATATGCTCTTTCATATTTACGTAAAACATATCCACGCTTACGTGTATATTCATTTGACTACCATCTCAATTTAGGAGCACTTAAAACACTTGTAGAAATAAAAAAGGTAAAATCTACCCTTCCTGCGTTTATTATTCAAGGGAAACATTTTTATGGCTTTAATTCATTACAAGCATTTAAACAAGAATTTCCTAAAGATTTGTTCGCAAGCAGTACCGCAACTTCAACATAGATAAACAGCTCTGAACTTAGTTTTAGTGTAAATATAACGCAAAAATAATAACAATATGGTAAGCTTCCATAAGTGGTATAACGCAATAAAAAGTGATTAGGTTTACTAAACTTACCACTTAATAGTAAACTGCAATACTGTGTTATTTTATGTAGTACAATGTCACTTATTGCCAGTGTAGCTCAGTTGGCTAGAGCAGCTGTTTTGTAAACAGCAGGTCGTCGGTTCAAGCCCGACCACTGGCTCCAAAAAAAATATAAAATTATAGAATTTGTTTTGGTGGTTCTTGTTTATCACGTAGTTGCCGTTTATAATCTGTGATTGATTGTACAAAAGGAGATTTGCTCGGAGTTGAAGATTTCACTGATGGCATTTTATAAAATGCAAATTTTTCTGGAAGTATACGCATTATATGAGTGAGATGTCTCTCAAAAAAACGAACTATCATAAGAGCACTGTGAACAATAGTATGCAATAATCGTTCAAAAAATAATTGCACAGTATCTCGTAAAAATTCCAACAAATCAATATGGTGATATAAATATACAATTTTTTCTATCTTTCTATCAAATTCTTCTCTGGTTTTGTTTAAGATAATCCTTTTTTTTATTCTTTGCTCATACGAAAAAAATGCAAAAAAACCGGTAAATAAGACAATGCTACCGATTTCCGTAAAAAGATATATCATATTCTTATTAGCGTGCGGAAAAGCGTATAAATTCACTTATTTCAATACGCTCACCAAACTTCTGTGTTGCCTCTTCAATAAGTGCACGCACAGTTTTACTTTCATCTTTTATATATGACTGATCTAAAAGCGTTTTGTCTTTAAAATAAGATTTCATTTTACCAGCAAGAATTTTTTTACGCATATTCTCTGGTTTATCAACTATTTCTTTTTCAAATACAGTTCGTGCCGTATTTCGTGCTTCTTCAGATACTTCTTCAATACTACGATATGTTGGATTAGTCGCTGCAACTTGCATAGCAATATTTTGCGCGAGAGAAATAAATAATTCGTTCTTTCCAACAAAATCAGTCTCGCACGAAAGCAATACAAGTGCGCCTATGGTTGAATCATGAATATAACTTGATACTGTTCCAGCGCCAAGTGTGCGACTTGATTTTTTCTGTGCAATTGTACTTGAAAGTTTTTGCAAAATTATCTCTGCTTCTTCAAGATTACCATTTGCTTTTTCAATAGCTTTTTTACATTGCATAATAGATACTCCCGTGCGATCTCTGAGTTTCTTAACTATTTTAATATCTATTGTAGTCATAATAAAAAAATATAATTTACAAGATAACAATAACACAATTATTGCGTTATTCTGTAGGTACTGAAGTATTATTTACGGTATTACCTCTTTCAAACGCGTGTACGAGCTCATCTAAAATAATCGTAACAGTTGCGCGTGATGCATCATTAGCAACGATTGGATATGTCGCATCAACTAAATTACAATCAGTATTTTGAATACCGATAACAGGAATACCTGCAGCTTTTGCTTCGTTTACTGCGTACTTTTCATGGCGTGTATCAACCACAATAAGCACACTTGGTAATTTAGAAAGACCGACTAATCCATCAAGGCGTCGCACTAAACGATCAATCTTACGGTCAAGATATATTCTTTCAAGTTTAGTATTTCTCTTTTCATAGTCCGCGCTTAAACGATCATTTGTTAACTGGGTTAGTAATGCAATTCGTTTCTTAATTTCCGCAAAATTTGAAATAGTGCCACCAAGCCAACGTGTAGAAACATACGGAGCGTTAAGACGAGTTGCTGCTTCTATAATAATATCGGCAATTTCTCTTTTACCTCCAACAAAAAGAGGTATCTTCCCTTTTTTAGCGCACTCTTCTATAAAATTTGTTGCTTCATTAAGTTGTCCGTGTGTTTTTACGAGATCAATAATATCAACACGCGCTTTATAACCAATAACATATTGTTGCATTGACGGATGCCGTCTACTTTTTATATGCGCAAAATGTGCACCTGCATTCGTAAGGCGTTGTAATATATCCTGAGAAACCAATTGGTTCATGCGCGAAAGCATAACACGGTGTGATATTTTTTTCAAATATGTTAAATGTTTACTTTTTTGCTTCTTCTTCTTGTAGTGCAGATACAATAGGATCAAGATCGCCAGAAAGTATCTTTGGTAAATTATGCCATGTCTTTTTTAAGCGGTGATCTGTAACACGGTCCTGCATAAAATTATATGTACGAATCTTCTCGGAACGATCTCCTGTACCAATTTGCGTGCGACGTATACTTGCATCTTTATAAGCTGCTTCTTCCATAACAGATTGTTCAATTTTTGCTATGAGTATTTCCATTGCTTTCTCACGATTGGCTTGTTGTGAACGTTCAGAAGATGAGCGGACACTAACACCAGTTGGTATATAAATAACACGTACAGCTGTTTCAACTTTATTGACATTTTGTCCGCCAGCACCACCTGAACGAGAAAATTCAAGTTCAATATCAGACGGTTTAATGTGTATCGTAGGTTTTGAGTGAACTGGCATTGCAGCAACAGATGCTGTTGAAGTATGAATACGGCCTGTTTTTTCTGTTTCAGGAATACGTTGTACACGATGCACACCTGTCTCGTATTTAAGAGCATGATATGCATCAGCACCTGTTATCTCAACAGTAAGCTCATCTATTATATGTACTTTCCATTTTTTCTTTTCTGCATATTTTGTGTACATATCTCGTAAATCTTTTGCAAAAAGTATTGCTTCATCTCCGCCTGCGGCTGCTCTAAATTCAAGTATGATTGATTTTGGTTGATTAATATCCTCTTTTTTGTTTTTTATTATATGCTCAATTTCAGAAAGAATATCTTGCTGTTGCGCGGATATTTTTTTTATATCTTCATTTGCAATTGATAAAAGTTCTGGATTCTCTTCACCCTCCATACGAGTTATTTTTTTTTGCTCTTCAAGATGTTCGTATGCTTCAGCAAGAAATGCTGTATCATTATTTTTTTTTAATTCAGGGGAATATTTCATATTTAATTATATGAAAAATTATGAAAAATAAATAGCTAAATTTATTAAGGAGTATACCTACTTAATAAATTATTTGCGTTTTAAAGCGCGCTGTTTGAAACGTTCAACTCGTCCTGTTTTATCAAGTAAACGATCATTACCAGTATAAAATGGATGTGATTGACTTGATACTTCAACGATAACTTTTGGATACTCAGTACCATCTATTAATTCTGTTTTATCAGTTTCAATTGTAGAATCAATGATAAACTGCGTATGTGTTGTAATATCTTCAAAGACAACTTTACGGTATGTTTTAGGATGAATATCTTTCTTCATAATACAAAGTACTATACCAGTTAATAAATCTTTTGACAATAAGTAATGATATATTACATATTTGTAACTATTATGAACCATTTAGCTGATTTATCTCCTGTTGGAATTGATCAGCATATCTCATAACACCATCACCATAAAAAGAATACGCTGGATTTTGAGCATATGTCCAACCTGCGAAATAACGCAACGCTGCGAGCCGTTCAGCATAACGAGTACCGACTGCTGCACCATTATCAGCAAGAAGCATTGCGGTTGCAGTAAATGCGTCACGATTATTCCATGGATTTGAAGGGCCTGATCCTCCAGTTAGTTTTCGTACACGGTCTTTGTTTGCTACATACTTCCAAGGACCTTGCCAAAATTGAGTCCAAGAAAGAGAATGCTGACTATTTGAACAATCGCCTGTACGTACATTTATAAAGCCTCCATAGCATACCCATGTAGAAGGAATAAATTGTCCCGGACCCATTGCTCCGCCCCATCCATATGATGGACGTTTTGAAACAGGCATAGCATTAGGACTAAGTCCGAGTGTATTCGTAATATACGTAAATATAGGACGATCACGTGTTGGACTCATATCTTTTGTCCAAGTACCTGTACCAAGATTCCCTCCGAGATCGGTTTCTTGTTTTAATACTCCTAATATAAGTGCAGCATTAACACCGGTTTCTCGTTGCGCGCCTTGTGCGTATGTGAGAGCTTCTCCGAAAGGAATTGGTGCAGAACCACGGAGCGCGAAAAGTTCAGTACGAATTTGCACTGCTGTTTTTTTCTGTGAATAAATAAGTGATTGGTACGCACTTTCTTTACCTTTTGTTTTGTTTAATAGCACTGTTTTTTGATATTCTTGTTTTTGAATTTGTCGTTGCTCAAGAAGCTGCACTTGCTTTAAACGCTGTTGCTGTACCAACTGTGTTTGTAATGTTTGTTTTTCATTTTCAGTTTTGATACGTATTTTATTAAGCTTAGTGAATGATTTACCCAATGCTCGTTTTATAGATGTAAACGCATCAAGATCCTTAAAAAACTCCGAGACATCCTGTGAAGAAAATGCTACATCAACAGCTGAATATCCATCAAGCATTTGTGTTTGACGCAGAATCTGTGCAAGCGATTCTTGCTCACGTGAAAGTTTTGTAGTAAGAGTACCAATTGTCTGTGTGTGAATTGTGATATTTCCAGAAAGCTGTTGAATACCAATTTCAGTTGCTTGTACTTGAAGTTTTGCCTGTCTAATTTCTGTATCAAAAATATTAATTTCTCTTTGAAGTGTGTTATGTTGTGTGCTTAATTTATCAAGTGTTGCTTGACTTATATTAATTTGCGATTCAATGGATGTAAGTTTCGCATTAAGTTCTGCGCGCCGTGTTGAAACTTTAGAAGAAATAGACGCAGCTTGTGCAAAAAATACCATTGGAAACATAATACCAACGATAAAAATTAATAAAAAAATAGTAGTCGTGCGATGAAACATTGTCATTTGAGTGTATCAAATAAACGTAAACAATCACAATGTAAAGTAGGTGTACTTTGAAAAATATCCTTTATAAAAAGCACAGTAATGTATTTTTATAAACTGTTTATTACTTTATTTAGACGAATTAGACGAATCTGTATCTTCTTCTTGTTTACCTTTCTTTTCAACTTCAATTGCATCTATATCTAACTCTTTTGAAACTTCTTGCTGTTCCTCTTCTTCAGGTTCCTGTACAAGGACGATTACTTCATTTGGATCTGTTATAAGTGTTGTGTTTGCACTAATAGATATATCACCAGCATGAATATTATCACCAATTTTTGCAATGACAGAAAGATCAACTGTAAACTTATTAACTAAATGCGCAGCATCAGCTTCAACTTCTATTTCATAAAGCACCTTCACAAGATTGCCACCGGCTTTAACAGCCGGTGATTCACCCACAAAATCAAGTGGTATTGAAACAATAACTTTTGCTCCTTTTTCAATAGCATAAAAATCAATATGCCGAGAAATACTTGTAACAGGGTCACGGTCTACATTATGAATAAGAACCGAGAGCGGTTTTTTATCGAAACCTTCAAGTGCTATAACTGATGACTCTCCTGCGTCTTTAAAGACTCTTTCAAATTCTTTAAGTGAAATAGATATAGGAGTAGATGCCTGTTTTGGTCCATACACTACGGCAGGTATAATGCCGTTGGCGCGCAGCTTCGCTGCGCGCTTACCGAATATTTCACGTTTTTCTACAGATAATGTAAGCATGTGCCAGAGTTTACGACCGTATCGACAAAAACGCAAGTGTAATTATAATATATGGCTTCATATATAGGTCAGATATTTATTAAAATTTTTAATACCGATTTACATATAGTATACTGTATAAAATGTTAAAAAAAATTACTCATAGTTTTCAATATGCTTTTATAGGAATCAAACTTGTGTGGTCAAAAGAAATTAATTTTAGAATTGAAATTATACTCGCACTACTCGTAAGTATGCTTGGTGTTCTTTTTCACCTCTCTACAATTGAATTTGCGATAATTATTTTAGTTATAAGTTTTGTTATTACTGCCGAAATATTTAATACTGCATTTGAGGAACTGTGTGATAAATTACATCCAGAACGAGACTCATATATTGCAAAAATTAAGGATATATCTGCGGCAGTAGTTCTTGTTGCTTCAATAGGAGCGTTTATTGTTGGTTTATTTATTTTTATTCCACATCTATAACTTTCAATAGATATTGAATAATTTCTAATTTAACACAATAAGTGTGTGCTTATTTATTATATATTTTATTGTCCAAGAGATGCAGCTGCAACTTTATGTAATCTAGACAAGAAAACTTCTTGCGCAATAGAGATGTTTTCCTCTTTGCCTTTCCATACTTCTAAAGCTTCACTCTGTAATGCACGCGCATATGAAAAAGTAAGTGGCCATGGAGCATTTTTTTCTTTCGCAAGTTGCGCAATCGCACGCAAATTATCAGTTGCTTCGTCAGGAGATTGACCACCTGAAAGAAAAACAATACATGGAACATCTGGCGGTACAGAAGCAATTAGTGCTTCAAGTGTACTTTCAGCAACTTCTTGTGGTGTATCAACTTTGCCACTTCTACTTCCTGAAAGTGCCATAGATGTTTTAATAATAAGTGATGTTCTATCAACAACATTATTATCAATGGCAGCAAAAACTGTATTAAGGGTTTTCGTTATAATGTCCTTAGTCATAATCCGGCTGTGATTACCACTCAATAGGACTTCTGGTTCAAGAATAGGTATAAAACCAGCAGTATGTGCATCATGAGCATATAAAGCTAAACGTTTTGAATTTTCAAGAATAGCATTATCGGTTGGTAATCTGTCGCCATCTATGTCAATAACAGCACGCCATTTAGTAAAACGTGTTCCAGATTCACTGTATGTAATTAACCGTTTCGATAGACCGATAAGTCCATTGGTAATAACTTCGTCAGGGCTATCTTCAATTGGTTCAGTACCTTTATCAACTTTAATACCCGGTATAATGCCGCGCTTCGCGAGAAAATCCGGAAATAGTATATTATCATCCGCGATTTGTCCGAGTGTTTCTTCAAAAAGAATTACTCCAGAAAGATATTTTTCAATATTCGGCGCTGTAAGAAATAACCTGCGATATTGTCTACGCATTTCCATACTTGGAGTAATTCCATATTCAATAAGTCGTTTGTCGGCAGTGTGTGTACTTTCGTCCGCAGCAAGTAGACCTTTACCAGGTACAACTATATCACTTGCTGATATGTTAGCTGTAATATTTGTGTTATTCATAATATTTATATTATCACACTAATGAGTAATTAATATGTACTAATTATCCACTGATAAAGTAAGTTATTTATTAAAAAATGATATATCATTGTGCTACTGTTAATATATGAAACCACTTGATTTTATTGCCATCGGCGACATTGTTGTTGATAATTTTATTCGTCTTAAAGAAGCTGAAGTGCATTGTGATATAAATACAGATGAGTGCACAATATCTATGCGTTGGGGAGATAAAATCCCGTTTGAATCGTCAACACCAATTGCTGCAGTTGGTAATAGCCCGAACGCGGCAGTTGCGTCTGCGCGTCTCGGTTTGAAAACAGGAATGATGACATGGATGGGTGTAGACCGTTTGGGTGATGATTGTATGAGTGTACTTACCGATGAAAATATTGACACGTCTCTTGTAAACAGAAGTGACAAAGTCCCAACAAATGCTCATTATGTATTATGGTTCCATGCTGAACGAACTATCTTAATTAAACATAATGAATTTCCATATAGTTTTCCGGATTTTCCCGCTCCACGTACTATTTATCTTTCTTCTCTTGCGCCTACTGCCGGAATTATCCATAACGAATTAGCAAAATGGCTTCCTAAACATCCAGAAACAAAATTGATATTCCAACCTGGTACATTTCAAATTGAAATTGGAAAAGATGCAATGGCACCGATATACATAAACACAGAAGTGGTAGCATGTAATAAAGAAGAGGCTGAGCGCATTTTGGAGCGTGGTCCAGATGATATTAAAAATCTATTGCGTGATATGCGCGCGCTTGGTCCTAAAATTGCGCTCATTACAGATGGTCCAAATGGTGCGTATGTTTATGATGGCAAAAATATATTAAAAGTACCAATGTACCCAGACCCACGTCCACCAATTGACCGTACAGGAGCTGGTGATGCGTTCACGTCAACGTTTGCAATCGCGCTTGCACTTGGAAAAACACTTGATGAAGCAATGCTGTGGGCACCGATTAATTCTATGGGTGTAGTACAAGATGTTGGGGCGCAAAAAGGATTGCTTTCGCAAGAAGCGCTTGAAGAACACTTGCACAACGCACCAGAAGAGTATCGTGTTACGGAATTATCCTAATATAAAAAATATTCTTATGTCAATGATGGGTTTACAAAACCCATCATCTAATTCTATCCGATATATTTAAAGCGAGGAATTTCTTTTCCATCAATATTTACGGTTCCAAAAAACATAGATTTTGGTCTTGCCCATAAACTATCTTTACCAAATTCCTTAGATTCATAAAGTGCTCTATAAATAACAAATTCTTCCAATGTTTCGCTATGCCTTGCAATACCAATAACTTCGTATTGTCTTTTCTTGTAATGCTCATATTTTCCGAGTTTAAGTTTATTCATATATTAAATGCAGACAGAATATTGGACAACAGAACATTGGACATCGGATGTCCAACTATCTATGTAACTATAAGTATATTAAAATTATATACGATTTATTTTTCTATATACTAAGAACGATCAGAAACTAATGCAGACAGAATATTGGACATCGGATGTCCAACTATTATATTATATTATATACCATACTTGACATAATTTAATTTATAAGTTTCTGCGCAACATCAACAATATTTGGAACACCAAGTCCATATTCCGTCAGAAGCTCTTCTGGTTCACCTGATTGTCCGAATTTATTTTGTATCCCGATAAAATGTATCGGGATTGGATATTTTTTAGATAAAAATTCTGCCACCGCACTCCCGAAGCCACCCGCGACTTGATGTTCCTCTATAGTAATGATATGTTCAACACTTTTTGCAACTGAAAGTATTGCATCTCCATCAAGAGGTTTTATGGTCGGTACAGATAATACAATGGAATAAATACCTTGTACATCAAGTGCGGAAGCAGCGAGAAGTGCTCTGTGTGCCATAGGTCCTGTTGCGAGCAATGCAATTTTTGGTGTATCACTTTCCCATAGAATTAGAGCTTTACCAATAACAAAAGGTGTTTTTGGTGTAGTAAAAACAGGAGTTGCAGAACGTGCGAATCGTAAATATATAGGAGATTGTGTTTGCGCTGCAGATATGACGGCTTTACGAGCTTCCTCTGAATCAACAGGATTGATAACCGTCATGCCCGGTAACATACGCATTAAACCGATATCTTCCAACATTTGATGTGTCGCACCGTCTGGACCAACTGATAATCCAGCATGCATACCGCAAATTTTTACAGGTTGTTCATTAAGAGCGATTGTTGTGCGAATTTGTTCATAATTACGTCCTGGGTTGAATGCCGCATACGAAGCAATAAATGGTATTTTACCGGCTGCCGCCATACCGCTTGCAAGTGCCGCCATATTTTGTTCCGCGATCCCAATTTCAATAAACCGCTCAGGAAATTCATCTGCAAATCGTTGAGACCGAGTAGATTCGGTTAAATCAGCACATAATACAACAACACGCGAATCTGCTTTACCTGCTTCAACAACACCTACACCAAACCCATCACGAGTTGGTTTTGTTTCTATGCTTTTTGAAAAAATATTCTCTGAAAGATATGCTTTTTTATTAATCATAATTATGCATATTCGCGAGGAACACGACCACTTGCTGTACGTAGTACTTTTAGGAATCGTTTTGCTTCTTCTTTATTTGGTGATTTCCCATGCCAATGATAATCAAATTCAATTTCAGGAATTCCTTTACCGGGAATTGTATGTGCGATAATGAGCGTTGGTTTTTCGTAAATTGCTTTCGCTTCTTCAACCGTATCAATAAATTCACGAATATTATTTCCATTTACTTCAAGTACATTCCAATTAAATGCTTCATATTTTGAACGTAGCGATTCAAGTGGCATTACATCTTCCGTCATACCGTCAATCTGAATATTGTTACGGTCAATTATTGCAGTTAAGTTTGAAAGTTTATGTTTTCCAGCGAAAAATACAGCCTCCCATACATTTCCTTCATCTTGTTCTCCGTCACCCATTACACAATACACATGCTTCCGCCCAATATGCGACCCGTGTCGCACATTGGGCGGCTCTGATGTGCTATCTTTTAGTCCGTTCGTAGAAGAATCCATGTAAAATACATATGCAATACCGGATGCTTGAGAGAGTCCCTCGCCTAAAGGTCCTGATGTAGTTTCTAATCCAGGTAATCTTATTCGTTCTGGATGCCCTTGCAGACGACTGCCAAATTTACGTAATGTCAGACATTCTTTAATTGGAAAATATCCAGCATGTGCCATTGAGGCATATTGAACAGGAACTGTATGCCCATTTGAAAGAATGAGCCTATCGCGCTCATTCCAATTTGGTTTCTTTGGATTATGTTTGAGAATATGAAAATAAAATGCCGCGAACATATCAGCCATACCAAGTGATCCTGCAGTATGTCCACTACCAGCAGTGACTAACATAGAAATAATTGTCTCGCGGATTGCTTCAGCGTGTTTTTCAAGTGATGCGATATGAGTATCAGTAAGTACCATACATTAATATGGTATCACATAATACAGCTATATATATGACAAAAAAATATATAAGTTTAAAACAAGCTATAGTTTGTAGTTCCCGTATGTATGAGCTATTTTTTCAAATTCACGAATGCAAGCCGTAACATCTGGTGTAGACCAAATCGCTGAACCAATAATAAGTTTGTTTACACCGGCTTCAAGTAATCGTGGTGCTGTTTCAATTGAAACTCCACCATCTACATGTACAGCTAAATGTGGGTATCGTCGGCGAATCTCACGAATATATTCAGGTATACGTTTATCAAACGGTTCTCCTTGTTTACCAACATTAACAATACCCATACACTGTACATAATTAATATTATCAATAATCGTATCAAGAGAATTAATATCATCGTCTGCGGTAAGTGCAACACCAAAAGAAAGAACGTCTGGGGTAAAATATTTATCGTATCCAAAACGTTCTGATAGTTTAACGAGTATCGGTTTTAATTTTGGTATAGATGAAGTGTGAAGCACCAAACTAGACGCACCACTTATAATCCATGCAGCTGCTGCACCAGAAAGATTTTCAACCATAAGATCTGCTTCAATACGAAATTGCTCACTATACGGAAACAGTTTTCCTTGTTCAGCGAATTGTGCCACTTCATTTGCTTGGTCAACATATGGCCATGTGGAAGGAGATGCAAAAATACCGTCAACAGCATCAATTTGTACTTCTCTAACAATACCGTCAAGACGCGCGAGCTTTTTATTAAGTTCGTTTCTGTTCTTAACAAGTAGTGCAGGAACTATAATTCCCATACATTTAATATAATACTATATCGCTTATTGCGTCAAGAAATAATATTATCTAATATTTTGAAATACGGCGGATGTGTCTATATTCACATGAAAAAGGTGTCTCAAGAAAAAGAAGTGCTACTGTTTGCGCGAGCTCCTCGGAAACAAACCGTGCTC
>CAZCLC010000006.1:0-35491 GCA_964499455.1 uncultured Candidatus Saccharibacteria bacterium
TCACTTTGACCTTTAGTGGTATTACACAAAGGAACCATATAACCGCCAGTATTTTCCGTGAGTTTCGTGGCCGAATCAAAACAATCTTTATTAAATACCATAGATGCTTTGTCTACATTTATATACGCGATACTTACTTTAAAATCTTTGGTTTCTGTTATTTCGTTTAGCGAATCCACAATATTTTTAGCAATTGTTCCCACACCAGAATAATGGGTACCAATTCCATCGTATGTTGCTATCACTAAGTGTTTTTTCATAATTTATTTCTTAATAAAAAAATCTATTGGCTTTTTATAAATACGCGCGAATTCCTTAATCTGCGTAATATCGAGTCTCCTTTGCCCAGCTTCAATTTTCGAAATATGAGGTTGAGTCCTGCCGAGTAGCTTCGCTACTTTGACTTGATCTAAACCCGATTCAAAACGAGCTTTTTTGAGTTGCTCAACTGTATACTTATGATCTTTTGAAAATATTGCCTTTGTCATAATATCTATATGATAGTATTCCGTTATGTTATATTCCAAATCGTTATATGATGTAAATAACCTGAGTCCCGTTCCCGCCCATTCAATTTTTTAAAAACCCCCAAAAAAATATAAAAACTATATAAACTCCTCGGCTCGGAAATGTAAATTCGCTATCGCTCACTTCCATTTCTCTCGCTCTACGTCGTTTATAAAAATATGGAAAGGCGGAACGGGACGAGCGCGGAGCGCTGAGTGGAGCGATGCGCGTCGGGAAAAGTTCTAGATTGTGACCCTACGGGGGATCGAACCCCGATTTACGCCGTGAAAGGGCGTCGTCCTAACCGTTAGACGATAGGGCCATTAGCATACATAGTACATATTTTTCTTAAAAATAGCCAGTATTTCTATATTTAATACATTAAATATAGATTCTAAACACTTGATTTATTTTTCATAATGTGATACATTATGAAACGTAGGTCGATATTATATTGCCAGCTTAATCACTTGGCAGTTTTGTTTTTTACAAAACTTTATACCTATAAAACAAATATTATGAACGACAACAACAACGACAACAACAACGGTCAAAATTCTACAACTGAAGGAGAGAACGCCACAGAAAAAAATAACGAGGGACAGACAACTACAGAGGAGGGAACACAACAGGCTTAACTCTTCTTTCAAATTAAAAAATACAGTCCAATACTTTTAAAGTATTGGACTGTATTTTTTAATAATGGCTTGTACTATACTAAAGATAGTTATAAGTTGGTGATTATATATTTATAGCTTATGGAGAGGTGGCTGAGTGGTCGAAGGTACCGCACTCGAAATGCGGCGTCTGGGTAACTGGACCGTGGGTTCGAATCCCACCCTCTCCGCATTTTACAATTTCAGCATTTTGATAAATTTTTGTTTTATTTCGCGACTGCGCCGCAGGCGCGGGAAGAAACAAAAATCCTTCAAAACTCTGAATTCGTAAATTGGCGGTACCTTTTGGAGAAAAAATGATGAAAGATATATTCGAAAATGAAAGCAATATAAATTATATTCTTAAAGATTCTCAAATAGGTAAAGTTATTATATATGTGTCTGCTGAAATTTAATATAATAAATAAAATGCTTATATTATAAATATAGCAATTTCTCCTGAACATCAAGGAAATGGAAATGTTTGTGTTTTTATGCAAAAAATGGAAGATGAATTAAAAAAACAGAAGTATTAAATATCTAATACGTGATAGTGTTGTTGATAATGGTTATGCTGATAAAATGTCAAAAATATTATGAAAACAGAATTATCAAGAACACTACTTATGAAAAAAATGTCTCTATAGGGCTTGCAAATACATTTTAAAATTAAATTTTAAGCGAGAAACGAGAACACTAAGCAAGCATTGGTCAAGTATAAGCCAGCTATACGAGATATGGTTCATAAAGTTATAAAACTTGTTTTAATTATCTGTTTTGGAATGACTGGTATAGAATTCAACTGACAAAACCATTTCATTAACTTTCTTTCTGTTTATCGGCAAAGATATCTGATGAGGAATCGAAAATCTTTTTTAAATGTATCAAAGAATTTTATAAAAACTAAACTATTATTGTACACAACAACAATAATTTGGCTTGTTAAGATTTTTACATATATTATCCAAGAAATTGAAAGCAAATGGTTTTGATTTGGCTGTCGCCGTAGCGAGAGCGGAAGCGAGTAGAAATATAACGACAGAATTACCATCTTATCGGAGTGTAATAGAAATTTCTGAGCTATTATGCTCGATATATAATTAGTCATTATTTTGTTCAAAAAAGTTTGTATTTTATACCAAACGCACATTTATTTTAGAATCACAAATTATAATTGAGATTTTAAAGTTTCTTTTTAGTTAGCAAAAATGTTCCAAGACCGAGAGAAATAATAATTGCACTAATAATCCAAGGGATTTCATTTTTAGGAATAGGGTATTTTGTATAAATTGGTGTTTTTAATGCTGGTATTATAGTCACTGGCTGAACAGCTATTTGAAGTGGAGAGAAGAAATTGAATTGTTTATTGCGAACACTCCTTATTTCAACAGAATACATATCTCCAGGTAAATTAATTGGAATTCTTAATTTAATATCAAAACTATCTTCTCCTTGTACAACATTTGCTACTCCAAATTTTATTGTTGTTTTTAGGCTCTTTAGATAAATATTATACATTCCATTTGTTTTTAATCCATCACCTTTAACTGTTACTGTTTGTCCAGGTGTAACAACTGCTGGGAAAAATGATAGAAAAGGCATATTGTGTGCGTATGCGATTGGTGTAGAAAATAGTTGCGTTATAATATTTTGATTACTACTATCACTAATTTTACTTTTTATCGGTGCGCGTATAGCATTTATACTTAAACTTATAAGCACTATAAGAATAGTTGCTCCAAATATCATAATCCATGGTCTGCGACGTGGGGAAAGAAACGGAGAACGATCAATAAATGGAATTATTGCAAGTAGAAAGAACAACGCAGGTGGACCCCATACCAATGATGTTATACCAAAAACATCTTCCATCCCATAAATCCATAGAAACATCCATGGTGGTTTTGTCATTTCAACTCCTGCAAGCCCTGAACTACTGATAGACTCTGGAAAAACTAACGAAAGAATAAATATAATAGCCAGCAAAATAAACGACCAACCTACTAATTTTTGTAAATGTTTTGTGAATCTGTTAGTTTTCTCATTGGTTATATCATATGTGGTAGTATCTATTTCAGCTTTTGGAGAAATACCGTGTACCTTAATTAAATAAAAATGAGTAATTACAAATAGAATAAATAGAATAGATAGAATAGTGATATGTAATATATATATTCTTCCAATAAACGGTATAATTGTTGTAAAACCGGTAGTAAACCATATTCCAAAATTACCTAAAATAACTCCAATTTCACCTGTATGTTGAAGTGCTTCTATCCCTTCCTGACCTAAATTCATCATGGTTCCTGTAAAAAGAAACATCATTGTAATTCCAAGTAACCCTAATCCAGCCAACCAATTGAATTCACGTGGGCGTTTGTAACTTCCAGTTATAAAAACACGCGTCATATGTAGTAAAATCAATCCAAAAACGATATTTGCTGTCCAGAAATGAACACTTCGTATAAAGTTTCCAAACGGAACATTAGTTATTATAAAATGAACACTTATATTAGATAGAATTTGACCTGGATTATAAAACTGTGCCAGATAAATACCGGTAGCAAATAATATTACAAATGCAGTAAGCGATAATCCTCCTAATACATAAGGCAATGTTTGCGCATGTTCAGGCACAAAATAAGCCAGTGAACGTAAACCAAGCCGATCATACAAAAATCCCAATATACCATGTTTTTTAGTAGAAATATCTTTTTCTTGAGAATATAAATCACTCATTATATTTAATATAATACTATCAAGCAAGAATGTAAATAATCTATACTTATCATACTTGTGTATAATTAAAGTATTGAGATAGTATTGAATTTATTTTTTTATTTTAAAGTAATTTAATACCGAGTTCTTTCATTCGTGTCGCCTCCATTTCAGATGGTGCTCCCATCATTAGATCACGCCCTTCTCCAGTCTTTGGAAATGCGATTACTTCTCTTATGTTTGGTTCATTTTGAAGAATCATAATAGTCCGGTCAATCCCTGGTGCGAAACCTCCGTGTGGTGGTGTTCCAAATTTAAAAGCTTCAAGCATATGTCCGAATTTTTCATTTTGTTCTTCTTTACTTATACCAAGCAACTCAAATACTCGTTCTTGTATATCAGCTTTATGAATTCTGATACTTCCAGAACTTAATTCATACCCATTCAATACAAGGTCATATGAATTTGCTCGTATTGAAAATATATCTTTTCCATCAATAAACTTATCCATATCTTCATCTTTTATAGAACAAAATGGATGATGAGCAGAAGTTATATTTCCATCTTTATCTTTTTCAAACAGTGGAAAATCTACAATCCAAGCAAAAGCGAGTTCATTTGGATTATTTTTATCTTTACGTAAATCTGGTTTATCATTTCCGTATTTTTCAATTGAATCTTTATAGGTAATTATAGGGAAGGGAATTGAGGATATTTCCTTTTTAGGAAACAAATTCTTTATCATTTTAATAAACATTTCCTCTGTAAATTTAAGTACATCTTCTTGGTTTACAAAAGACATTTCAAAATCAAGTTGTGTAAATTCTGGTTGTCGATCGCCACGTGTATCTTCATCTCGAAAACAACGTGCTATCTGAAAATATTTCTCAAATCCGGCAATCATACATAACTGTTTAAATTGCTGAGGTGACTGAGGCAAAACATAAAATTTTCCTTTTTCTAAACGAGATGGAACAGCATATTCTCGTGAACCTTCTGGAGTTCCTTTCATTAAAATAGGTGTTTCTATTTCTATGAACCCAGCATCATGCATATAATTACGAAAAAAACGTATAACTTTATCACGCACGCGAATATTACGTTGTAAACGAGAAGTACGTAAATCAAGATATCTATATTTCATACGAACTGATTCGTCAACTCCTAAAGTATCTTCTGTTATATCAAACGGTGGAGTTTTCGCTGAATTCAATATCTCTATGTTATGAATTTCTAATTCAATTTCTCCATTTTGTTTATCCTTTTGAATATTTTTCTCTGGTCGTTTATTTACAATACCTGTTATTTTTACAACAAATTCAGGACGAATCTGTTTCGCAATTAGCATTGCTTTACTGTTTGGAAGTACGACACCTTGTACATATCCACTTCCATCACGTACGTCAAAAAAAATAAGTTTTCCTTGATCTCGACGTACGCTTATCCACCCAGATATGGTAGATTGTTTACCTATATATTCTCTTAAATCAGCAATCATTATTCTCTCCATATTTTTTACAAAATAAAATCAATTTATTATATTGTAGTTAATAGTAGTCTTTAAAGCAATGTTTGTATTATTCTCTAAAAACATATCAATTATTTGTTATTATTTTATAGTATGAGTAGCAACCCAATGATATAAATCCTCAAGCGCCTTTATACCGTCACCAGAAGCGATATTGTTTTGGTGATATAAAGCGTCAGTACAATCACCAGCGGCCCAAACGCCCTCAACAGATGTACGTTGTGTACGTGAATCTATAACAATACGATTACCATCATCAAGTTTTATAAGATCTCTTGCAAAAGATGTATTTGGAATCATACCAATTTCAACAAATATGCCTGAAACAATAATTTTTTGAATCTCACCAGATTCACGATTACGCACAGTTATACCGGTTACAAACTTATCACCATATATTTCAATTGGCTCTGCATTTGTAATAGTGTGTATTTTTGAATTCCGTAATATTTGCTCAACAGTTACTGGATCTGCTTTAAATTCTTTTCTACGATGAATTAAAGTTACTGATTTTACATAAGCAAGTAATTGTGCAGCTGTTTCAAATCCTGCATTTCCACCGCCAACTATTGCAACATCCATATTTGTAAACAATGGACCATCACATGATGCGCAATATGTAACTCCTTTATTATCAAATTCCTTTGCGCCTGGAATTTTCAGTTTTCGTCGTGATGATCCTGAAGCAATAAGTACAGCACGTCCTTGTATTGTTTTTTTACTATTAGTTGTTACTTGAAAAAATGAATCTTTATGAATTAACGAAGTTACTTTTTCTCCATCAAAAGTATCTACTGTATCATCTTTGTATGCGTCCATATGTGCTCGTAATGACTTTGCGAGTTCGCCACCAGAGATTTTTATTGTACCAACCCAATTTTCGATATTTTCTGATACAACACTTTGTCCACTAATTTCTTCAGTGATTATTACAGTTTTTAATTTTTTACGTGCAGCATATATACCTGCACTTATTCCGGCAGGTCCGCCACCAATAATGATAAGATCATATTGTTTATCCATTGTTATTAATTATAACAAAAAAATATCATCTATTTTTTATGTCGTCGTAGAAATTGAGGTATTGCTCCCCATGTCTCATCTTCTTCTTTGCCCTTAATATCAGTTTTTGTTTTTGGTTCCGGATGTTCCTCAGTTTTTTTAGGAGAAATCGTTACCAACGGCTCTTCTTTTTTTGTTTTTTCAACATCCTCTTCTATTTTTATTTCGTGCTTAAGTATATCGTTATAAACTTTTCCACGTTCTGATTGTTGTTTTTCTGGAGGAAGAGAAAATAGAGAGTGTTCTGAATTTATATTATCATGTTCGGTAGACCTTTCTGGAAATCCTGTAGCTATAACAATAATACGTATCTGTCCTTTCTTCATTTTTTCATCTCGCATTATACCGAAAATAATTTGTGCATTTTTATCAGTAGATTCATTTATTACTTTAGCCGCTTCTTGTATTTCAAGAATACCCAAATCATCTGAACCGGCAACAACAAATAAAATACCTTTTGCACCATTTATTGAAACACTTAAGAGCGGAGAATTAACGGCGCGAGTTGCAGCTTCTGTAGCACGGTTATCACCTTCAGCTGTACCAATTCCCATAAGCGCTGGACCAGCATTTTCCATAATTGTTTTGATATCGTTAAAGTCAGTATTTATTTCACCTGGTGTTGTAATTATATCTGAAACACCCTCAACTGCTTGACGTAATATTTCATCACACATTGCAAAAGCATTTTTTGCGCTTGTATTTTGTTCAACTAAATCTAATAGTTTGTCGTTTGGAATAACAATATACGCATCAACTTCTTTTTTAAGCTCCATAAGACCTTCTTCTGCTATACGTGCACGATATGCACCTTCAAATGAAAATGGTTTTGTAACTACAGCAATTGTTAGTGCCCCAAGTTCTTTTGCTATTTTTGCAATAATAGGAGTAGCGCCAGTTCCTGTTCCTCCACCCATTCCTGTAGTAATAAAAACCATATCTGACCCTTGAAGTGCTTCTTGTATTTCTTGTCTAGTTTCTTCTGCAGCACGACGTCCCAAATCAGAATTCATTCCAGTTCCTAGTCCGCGTGTTAAGTTTTTTCCTATATGGATTTTTCGTTTTGCCAATGAACTATGTAAATCTTGAGCATCGCTGTTAATTGAAACGAATTCAACATCTTTTACTTTTGAATTCACCATATGATTTACAGCATTACAACCAGAACCGCCAATACCAACTACGCGAATACGAGCAAAAGTTTCAATTTCAGGGGTTATACGTTTAGACATATTTTTTTATGTGGCCAATAATATTTATCATCATACCAGAATTATCAATAATGCAAATATTGACATATTTTATAATAGTTTCAATATTTATGGCAGAAAATTATGGAAGAATTTCTGTATAGTTACTCCAAACTTTGCAAATCCATTACCGTTTGCTTCTGTGTTACCGGTAAGACCCCAGAAAGCAGTACCATATGCGACAGCCCATGTACTATCACGAAACTTTGCATTTGATGTATCTCCTGCTATATAAACATCGGTAACATGCGCTGGAAGTGAAAGTGCTTTTTTTGCGGTATCAATAATTGCCACTGTACTTGCACCTCCACCTGTAATGATAGCACCTGCAGGAAGTAATCCGGAAGGCTGTGTTGATTTAATATGTTTTGCAATCATTTGGAATAGTATATTCATACGATTAGATATAACAGAATCTATTTTCTTTCTTGAGTACATTATGCCGTTTAATCTACCGTGTTTTATACGTTCTGCATCTTCAAGAGATATTTTAAACGCAAGCGCTATGTCATCAGTAATTGAACTACTACCACCTTTTAGTATTGCAACAGAAATCGGTACGCCTTCATTATATATTGCAAGTGAAATAGTTTCTGCACCGATATCAGTCAATATGCAACCTTTCATTTTTTGGTCCTGTGTGAGTACAACATTACTTTCAGCAAGTGGAGAAGCAATATAATCAATTACATCTATATCAGATTCTTCTGAGACTTGTATTAGTGTTTCCACTTGACTAGCAAGACAAGTAACCAGAAGATATTCAACTTCAAGCCGAGTACCTTTTATTCCAATTGGCTGTTCATACATACGAACACCATCAACACGATATTCAACAGGTATTTCATGAAGGACTTTATAATTAAATAATGTTTCTGACGCTGCTTCATACGCTTTTTTCAAAGATATATCAATATCACTTTCAGTAATTTCTTGGTCAGCGCGTGAAATAATGGCTTCTCCAGTTGCATTAATTTCTTTTATTGAAATACTTCCTATAGAAAGAAATGCACGCTTAATAACTATACCTGACATCAACTCTGCTGCTTGTTTCGCTATCTTTAAACTTTTGACAGCTTCTTTTTTATTAATAACATATCCTTTATGTATTCCTTGTGCTGGTGCACTTCCAGTACCGATAACACGTAATGAACGACCATCTTTTGTGATCACCTCTTCAATTACAACTATTTTAATATAGTATGTTCCAATATCAATTCCAGTAGCAAACCGTCGTTTCATATAAAAGAAATATGACGACGATATTTACTTGGAAAATCGTGTAAGTAATAATCGTTCATATTGTTCCATTGTAGTGCCATGTCGGTATCCTTTCAAATGTAGTAATGCGTGGATAAATAATAACAATATAAATAGTTGTTTCGTCAATGCATTTTTTTTTGCTTCTTTTTTTGCTTGAGTTATACAAATGATAATCTCTCCTGAGTTTTTACCAACAATATAACTAAGGACATTTGGTATGTATTTTTTATTTCTTGTTGATTTATTAATGTTTTGTGCACGTTTAATTCCTACAAAAACGAGAGAAATTTCCATTCCTGGAACTATTTTGTTTGCAACTAATAAAAACGGAATACGTGGCGCAGATTGTCGCGTTAAATTACGTACTGCGACAACTGTCATAATTAAGATTATCTTCGACGTCTGTGCGTATTGGCAGCTGGGTCTATTTTACCAAGTTTAACTAACTCGTGATATTTTTTTCGTCGTATTAGTACTGAGAGTGTTTGTTGGCGCTCCATATTTTTTGATTTTGAACGAGTATAGTAACGATTACCGCGGACTGTTCTTACTAATTGTAATTCTCTTGCGCGACGAGAAAAACGACGAATAATCGCTGCTGAGCTTTCGTTTTTTCCTTGCTTTATTTCAACCTGTGGTGTTCTTTTCATATTATTAAGACAACAGTAACACGTCATTACTTGTTTTGTCCAGTATTATATACTGTTATGACATTACTTTTTCGTGAGTAACATTTTTGTTAGTGATATATGTTTTTATTGTATCTATTAGAATCGCCAACGGGATAATAGTTTCTGTATGTGATACGCATTTACGTAGAATAACCATTTTTTCAAGAGCTTCTTTACGACCCATGATAATAAGATATTCAGGATTAAGTGTATCAACGATACGTAATTGTTCTGTCAGAGATTCAATACCAATCATTTGTAATAATGGTAGACTAGCTTTTCGAAATTCTTCTGCAAGTGCAATGCTAATACGTTTTGCTTCAATACCGATATGAATAAATATAAAACGTGGATGTTTTTCTATACGAATTGCTGGAGTGAGAGTAGGATTTACCGATGGTCGTATAATAATAACTGCGCTTGGAAGTTTTGTTTCAAAAAAATAACCTGTAATATCTTCATAACGTGAACCCCATGCAACACGCTCATCTTGTACTTGTATTTCAAAACAAGTTTCTGACCATATATTTCCACGTGTAATAAGTTCTGGAACAAGAGTGTATGGCATCTTAGTTTCTTCAAGGAATTCAAGAAATCCTTCAAGATGTTTTCTACTTGATTCTGAAAGTACATTCACTGAAGATGGGATATTATCAACACAATTCTGTGCAATTAATGCTTCTGCACCAGAGAATATATCTTTGTACGCTTGAGCGACGCATTCAGGAGGAAGCTCGTCACTATTTTTATTAAAGTATTGTTCAAGTTCTCGTATAAAACGTACACGAGTTTCTTTATCTCCTGCACTGTTGATACGTACAGATGGTGTTGTTTTATATAAATCATTTATTAATGCGTAAGCTGTATGTATAAGTACCGTTTCTGCAATAACTCGTGATACACCAATTATATGAAATTGTATAAATGATTTTCTTGGTGCTATCCGTCCGGGCGTAATATTTGTATGCCATACAAACAACGGTTGCTGTATAGAAGGACGCAGTCCTGAGTCTCGTAATCGCTTGAGAAACGAAATAGTTAATTGTGCCATAGAGTCAAATTCTTCTAACACAATATTATTAGGATATGGTTTACGCGTAGGACGAGTGTCTCGTGCGCGCACAAGTGATGAAAACGAAAGAAACCCATAATAATTAGCAACACTCTGCGTATGTCGCAGAATATCTCTCGGGCTATGTGACATCAACTTGTTCATGGTGTTGTACTTGTAGATGTAATTGGGGCGAAATGATGTACACCAGGGAACACACTAATTTCATTAAATGGAGCAAGTCTGAGAAATACTCGCCCTATAATATTGCGTGCAGGAAGAGGTCCCCATACTCTTGAATCAGAGCTGCGTGGACGATTATCTCCCATCATAAAATATTGTGACATACTTAATGTAGTTGACATATTATATGAAGTATCTTTTGCGGAAATAAACGGTTCGTTAAGTATACGTGTCGCGCCGTTTTGTTCAGTAATAGTTATAGTACCGTTTTTAATAGTTACTGTTTCTCCTGGAAGACCAATTATACGTTTAATATAAAAAATTGACGGATTACCTGGATATCTAAATACGATTATATCGCCACGCTGCGGTTTTTCAAAATGATAGGTAAGTTCATCAACTATAAGGTAATTACCATTTTGAAATGTTGGATACATTGATTCTCCATCAACAATAAATGGTTGTGCAATAAAGATACGTATCGGTACAACTACAAGCAACACGAGCAAAATTAGAGTTATACTATCTCGTACTATACTCGTTTTCTTTTGCATTTTGTACTCTATTGTATGCTGACTTTTTAATACGTCAAATATTTTGATTTTATTAACTACTCTGATCGATTTAATTTTTATAACATTGCATAACAATGCAGTGTGTTCAATGGTACAATTGTAGGTATATGACAGTTGTTATCATTGGTCTTGGCAATCCAGGTAGTAAATATAAACAATCACGCCATAATGCCGGACGAATAGCAGTAGAAAAATTTGCAGCGTTCGAAAAATGTAAAAATTTTCTTTATAAGAAAAAAATCGATGCTCTTATGACATCATGTATCATAAAAGGTGTGCCAATAAAAATTATCCTTCCGGAAACAATGATGAATCATTCTGGTAGATCTGTATCAGCGCTTATCCGTTCTAAAAATGCTGTTAAAAAATTGATCGTTGTACATGATGATCTTGATTTACCGATTGGTAGTATAAAAATGGTTTTTAATCATGGGTCTGGAGGTCACAAAGGTGTTGAGAGTATAATTAGAGCAATTAAAACAAAAGAATTTACACAAATTAAAATCGGTATTTCTCCGTCAACACCAAAAGGTAAAATAAGAAAACCAACAAGTGAAGATAATGTTATCCGTCATGTGCTTGGTACGTTTTCACCAAAAGAACAAGTACGCCTACGTAGTGCATTAAAGCGTACAGTAGAAGTAATGCAAATATTTGTATCTGATGGTATTGAAAAAGCAATACAAATAGCACATACAAAATAACCACACTATAGTGTGGTTATTTTGTATAGAAATCTATTTTAATTTCTATGCAGAATGTTTTTTGCCAATGGTAAATAAGATAACGTCATACGTTGGTCTTTCGGTTCAAACAATGTAATTTTAAACGGATAAGTATTTCCGAGCTCAAGTGTATCACGAAGTTCTTGAGCGTTTTCAAATTCGCTGATATGTATAAGACCGGCAACACCTTCTTCAATAGAAGCAAGTGCTCCATGTTTATTATATTTAATTACGACGCCAGATACTTCTATTCCTTTTTTATACTTATTTATTGCATTATGCCACGGGTTTTCTTTCAATGCCTTAATAGAAAGTGAAATCTTTCCATCTTTAATTTCAATTACTTGTACACTTACAGGATCATCAACTTTAAAAAGAGTATGTGGATCTTCAACCAAGCCCCAGTCCAATTCACTTATATGTACTAATCCTTCAAGTCCTGAACTTAATTTTACAAACACACCGAAATCTACAATACCGGTTACTTTTCCTTCAAGTGTGTCTCCAATATGATATTGATCAACTAATGACAATTTCTCCTCATTTTCTTCACTTGTTTTTTCTGAGAAGATAAGTTTTTTCTCTTTTGCATCAGCTGTAATAATTCGCACTGAAAGTGTTTTGCCGACTAATTTTTGTAATTCGGTAAGTATTTTATCTTTATCACCATCCATTATTTTTGGATAATGTTTTTGTGAAAGATGACTTGCGGGTAAGAATCCAGGTATCCCTTGCCATGACATAATCAATCCTCCTTTATTTGCCTCTTCGGTAGATAATGTGTAGATAGTCTCTGCAACAATTGCTTGTTCTGCTTCACTCCAGATTGCTGCCTGTCTTGCTTCTTTTAGTGAAAGTTCTATATAACCATCAATACCAGAAGGGTCAACTACTTTTGCTGTAATTGTATCGCCTATATTTGCCTTTCTTAGTACGTCAGCTGCATTTAAATATTCTCTACCATAGATAATTCCGGTACCAAATGGCGGTAAATCAACATATAGTTGTCCACGACCAACAGCAACAATAACTCCTTCAACGAGTTCGTCTTTCTTTGGTGGTGTAGGTAGGTCTTCTAAATCAATCCATTGTCGCACTGTTTTATATGTAATATCTGAAACAGGTTTAAGAATATCCTTCTCTTTTTGCATAAATTATATAATGTGTTATTCGTAACAAGTACTTAAATAATACATTTACCTTATTTAAGGGTTAGCTTGATACTTCTATAAATACACTCTTTGTATTATAACAAAGATGTATTTTTTGTACATAACTAATTCATATACGATAATGTTACGTATTTTATGTTATACTAACTATATAATATGGTTATAACATACCATGGAGGGCAATGTATAAAAGCATCGTTAGGTGATGTAACATTAGTTTTTGATCCAATATCTAAAAAAGCAACATTACCATCTGTACACTTTGGTGCTGACATAGTTTTTGTATCGCGAAATCATCCTAATATGAATGGAATTTCAGAAGTGTCTTTTGGTAATAAAAAACCATTTATCATAAATAGTCCTGGAGAATATGAATATAAAGGAATATTAATACGTGGATATCTTTCACAGAGCAAATATGATATACCTGCTGGTGACAAAGACACAGTATCAAATACAATATATGTTGTTGAGTTTGACGGAATGGTTATTGTAAACCTTGGGGCACTTTCGCAAAAAGAAATTCCACGAGAAATGCGCGAAGAAATTGATAATATTGATGTGCTATTTGTACCAATTGGAGGAGATGGTGTTCTTAATACAGAAGATGCTTACGCCCTCGCAACATCACTTGAACCGCATATAATTATTCCTACTCATTGGAGCGGTATTGGAACAGAAAATGCATTGAAGCTTTTTTTGAAAGAAAACGGTGGAGCCCAAGAAATGGACAAAGTAACGCTCAAAAAGAAAGATGTACTTGAACAAAAAAGTGCTATTATAGTATTACATCCATAATTTTAATATGGCACATTTTATACAAAAAATACGATCAAAACCACCACATATTCGTGAACGTATCGCTTATACTACTGCAGCTGGTATAAGCGGTCTACTCGCAATAGTATGGATTATTACATCAGTTCCAACCAGTATTTTAGGTCCAAAAGAATCTCCGACTGCATTTTTTGAGGCTAGTCAACATTCGGCAATTGCTGCGGTAATTAATCCTAAACCAAAATCAGTAGGATTATTAGGCGAAGCGTCAGCTGTTATTACAAACAGACAACTGGCTACACCTGCATACCTTAAAATTATTACAATAAGTCATACTTCTACAGTGCCTGCGACAACCACACAACAAACGGTCATACCGTTTTAACTAATATATGGAAAAAGATAAACCAGAACACGAAAATAACGTGGAAGAAAATATCGTAGACGGAGAACGAATTATAGTACAGAACATTACAACAGAGATGCGTTCATCCTATGTTGATTATGCAATGTCGGTTATAACTTCACGTGCTTTACCAGATGTACGCGATGGTCTTAAACCTGTGCATCGCCGTATTTTATTTGCTATGCGTGATATGGGACTTGTGTCTTCTGGGCGTTTCCGTAAATCGTCTGCTGTAGTTGGTGATGTGCTTGGAAAATATCATCCACATGGTGATACAGCTGTATATGATGCAATGGCAAAGATGGCACAGAACTTTTCATATCGATACCCACTCGTTATGGGGCAGGGTAATTTTGGGTCAATTGACGGTGATTCACCTGCTGCAATGCGATATACTGAGGCAAAGATGTCTCCAATGGGAGAAGAGATGTTACGTGATATTGAAAAGGAAACTGTCGCATGGAATCAAAACTATGATGCGACTCGTAAAGAACCTGTAGTATTACCTGCAGCAGCACCAAACTTATTATTAAATGGGACATTAGGTATCGCAGTCGGTATGGCAACTAATATTCCACCACATAATTTACGTGAAGTTGTTGCGGCTACAATACATCTTATTGATAATCCAAAAGCAACTACTGAAGATCTGCTTCAATTTATTACTGGTCCTGATTTCCCACTCGGAGGTATCGTATTTAATAAATCAGATATTGCGCACGCATATGCAAATGGTCGTGGAGGTGTCGTGGTGCGCGGTGAAGCTGAAATTATTGAAGAGAAAAAAGAAACATTCATTATAATCAGTTCAATTCCATATCGTGTTAATAAAGCAGATCTTATTACGAGAATTGCCGATTTAGTACATGACAAAAAGATTGAAGGCATTAAAGATTTGCGCGATGAATCTACCACTGATATTCGTATTGTAGTTGATCTTAAAAGTAGTGCGCATCCGCAGGTTGTATTAAACGCTCTATATAAACACACTGAATTGGAAAGTACTTTCCATTACAATATGCTTGCATTAGTAGATGGTACTCCGCAAACACTATCACTTAAAACAATATTGGAAAAATTTGTAGAGCATAGACAATTGGTCATTCGTCGTAGAACTGAATTTGATTTACGAAAGGCGGAAGAGCGTGAACATATTTTAATGGGTCTTTCAAAAGCACTTGACCATATAGATGAGGTTATCGCAATAATTAAAAAATCAGTTGATGTACCAACTGCTTCTATTTCTCTTCAGAAGAAATTTCATTTTTCAGAACGGCAAACTACTGCAATACTTATTATGCGTTTGCAAACTCTTGCTGGGCTTGAGCGTAAGAGGATTGAAAATGAGCTTGCAGATATACAAGTACGTATCAAAGAACTAAAGAAAATACTTTCTTCTGAAAAAAATATTCTAGCAGTTGTAAAAACAGAACTTATTAATATGGATAAAAAACACGGCGATAATCGCCGTACAAAAGTTATAAAAGGCGGTGCAAAAAATATTTCAATAGAAGATTTAGTTCCGGACAAAGAAAATGTACTTGTTATTACTCAAGGTGGGTATGTAAAACGTATAGATCCGATTGAATATCACAAACAAAAACGAGGTGGTGTTGGTGTTATTGATATTGCAACTAAGGAAGAGGATGTTGTAACACGTTTTTTGGTTGCATCAACACATGCCGACCTACTTTTCTTTACAGATTATGGTAAAGCATATCAGCTTAAGATGTATGATCTTCCAGAAGGAAGACGAGCGACCAAAGGTAAAAGTATTATGAATTTTCTTCCACTTGCTAATGATGAGAGAGTTACTTCTATATTGCCTGTACGGAAAAATGTAGAGTGGAGTACTCTTTCAATTGTGTTTGTAACAAGCAAAGGAATAGCAAAACGTGTTACGGCAAGTAGTTTTGCAGATGTGCGACGTTCAGGTATCATTGCCATCTCATTAAAAGATGATGACCGTTTAGTATGTGCCGCACTTTCCAATATTGGTGATACTGTCTCGGTTGTTACTACAAAAGGACAATCAATTCGCTTTAAGACGAAAGATGTGCGTGTGATGGGTCGTACTGCAGCTGGAGTACATAGTATAAACGTAAAAAAGAATGATTATGTAGTTTCTGCTGGAGTAATTCCGACTAATATAAAAAATGCTTCACTTTTGGTTATTATGAGTAATGGTTATGGTAAGCGCACTATGATGAATGAATATAAAATACAAGGTCGCGGTGGCTCAGGTGTCAAGACCGCACATGTCACAACCAAAACAGGCGAAATAATTGGTGCAAAGGTACTTACTGATTCTATTGACGAGAAAGAAATTGTTGTTATTTCAAAGAAAGGTCAAGTTATTCGTATAGGTGTCGCAGAAGTTCCTGCACTTTCACGTGCTACACAAGGTGTACGTATTATGAAGATGCATACAGGTGATCACATCGCCTCAATAGTAGTTCTCTAACCATTACAAGGTTCGACCATGTATTATTGTGCAGTTAAGCTATTCTGTGACGAATATTCTAAAATCAGTTATTGATGAGAAACATTCTGGTAATGCTTCGCGTGTAATCAGTAGTGAGTTTCTGCATAAACTTACTCATACCACCATCTTTAATTTCATGAATTAGTATATGAAAATAATTTGGCATAAGACAATATGCAACAATTTCAATAAGTTGTTTGCCGGTTCTATGTTCAAATATCTCTAAACAAGGTTCGACCTTATAATTTAAATCAAATAGATTAGTTTGATTTGCAAAATATAACAATGCAAGAAAACGATCTCGATCTGAACGTGACGTAAAAATCTGTCTTTTCTCTGTACCACGATTATAGATGTGATAAGATTCACATGGAGCAAATTAATATATTTATACCAGTAATAGTTAAACAGATCGTTCTTTCCCCGAAATGACAATCCACAACTATTAGTTAAGTCTGACCTTTTGCAAAATCTCAATGAGAAGTACGAGATGGAACACTTACCACTATTAACATCTTCATTGTTCGTTTTGAAAGGTATTGTGGCAATTTTTATATTTGGTGCATTGGTATGTGAGGTGTTGGAAATATGGATGATATGGATGGGTGAGTAGGATGAGTAGACTGGCTACATATAAAAATGTTAGCCGTCGGCACTGATTAAATTATCAAGTAATCTTTTTATACTGTATCTTATAGATTTACTACGTTATTTAGCACTTAATTATCATCGCCACGGCTACCATTTGATTCATCACCGCCATCACCGCGAAGCGATGCCGGCACGGAATAATGTTTCAATATTGGAGTTGAAGTGAAAATTGCCGAGTTTTTTGATATGGCGGTTGTCGGAACTTTCGTTGATGTGTTTTTTGGTGTTATTTTCGTAGCTGTCTTAGTAAACGGCATAGTGCGTGCTGAAGATATAGGAGCAGTGTATGCGCGTATTGAAGTTTGCTGTGCGTGACTTGGAGAAATCATACCGATGCCGAAAAGCGTGATGCACAGACCAAGTATTGATGTAATAGGACGTGCTAACAGTGTTCGTACCATATATATATACTACTACCATTAAACCTGTCCGTCATTCACGCACGCACAAAACTACCGTTACATACAGGATATATAAAGAGTTGTAATAATAAAGTATCAACATTTAATATAATATGTGATACTTAGGATACTACATTAAATATAATGAGGAAAATACTTTCATCTTTTGTGTTTATATTTGCATTTGCAACATACGCGATTTTTCGTACGCACGTTTCCACTACTCCTTTAAATACTCAAACTGCAGTATCCACGGCGCCGTCTTCGGTGGTTATAACAAATACACCCACAACTGTATCCGATCCTTCCACAAATGAAAGGCACGCAACATTAACACCCACAGTTAAAAAACCGGGGGCAACTATAGTTAAAATAAAAACACCTATGCACACAACCACTATGCACACCACTATGCACAGAGGTCCGTATGTTGATGGCATGTACACGGGACCGTTAACAGACGCTTACTATGAAAGAATAAGCGTGCGAGTGGTTATTAGAAATGGCAAGCTTGTTAAAGTTTCTTTTCTTCCTTTTCAAATATACAATGGCACTTCGCAAGCGATAACAAGCTACGCTATGCCAAGGTTGCGACTTGAGGCACTGTCCGTGCAGAACGCACGGGTGAATAATATATCCGGGGCCACGGAGATTAGTAACGCGTTTAAGAACTCCCTTTCAAAAGCTCTTTTGAAAGCTGCTTGAATATGGAAAGCACCAAAGACACGCGCGATATTATGGGTATGCCGATTTCAATTGATGTGGTCGGCGCGCGCGGAGCGCGCGCCGTACTTGATGAAGTGTTTGCATATTTTACATATGTTGATGAAGTTTTCAGTACATATAAAACAGATAGCGAGGTATCACGTATAAACCGATGCGAACTTTCACTAAGGGAAGCATGTGCTGATGTGCAAAATGTATATAAACTGGCAGAGAAAACGCAGGCAGAAACTGACGGATATTTTAATCATCGCACACCGAACGGAACAATAGATCCGTCCGGCATTGTGAAGGGCTGGGCAATACAAAACGCAGCCGTGCTCTTAAAAGAGCGCGGCGTTGAAAACTTCTGTATTGATGCAGGTGGAGACATACAAACAAATGGTGTCAACGCAGATAGCGAGCAATGGTCCGTTGGCATACGTCATCCATTTCAAATAAAGGAAATAGCAAAGGTTGTGTATCCACACGGAAAAGGTGTTGCAACTTCCGGAACATATCTACGTGGAGAACATATATATGATCCGACTACGGGAATGCCGGTTGTAACGCCATTTATAAGTATGACAATCATAGGTCCAAACATCCACGATGCCGACAGGTTTGCCACTGCCGCGTTTGCCATGGGCAAACGCGGCATACACTTCATAGAATTACTCCCGGGATATGAGGGTTATGCCATCACACATGACAAGCGCGTTCTCACTACAAGCGGATTTAATAACTACATAAAACCATGAACATCATAGACCGCTTTCTTAACCGCATCACTATGTATCGCCTCGTGCTGTACGTACTTATATCACTTTTGCTTTTTGCCGGAATTTCCAGTGCTTTGGGCTTGCTTGCATTTTCTCCAACACACCTCGCGTGGTCAGTGGCACTCATCACCACATTTTCTCTTTTGACAAATGCTCTTTTCGCAAAGATATTCGGAGCTCCAAGTAATCCGGAATCCACATATATAACGGCGCTTATCCTCGCGCTTATCATTTCCCCACCTTCTTCATTTTTGAACATGTATTTCTTGTCACTTATCTTCTGGGCATCAGCATGGGCGGTAGCTTCTAAATATATATTTGCTATTGGTAATAAACATCTTTTCAATCCAGCGGCATTGGGTGTTGTCATGACCGCTTTCTTTCTAACACAACCCGCGACATGGTGGATTGGTACCGGCATCATGATACCCGCCGTGCTTGTCGGCGGGTTGCTCATCACTCGCAAAATTAAACGATTTGATTTAGTCCTTTCATTTCTTGTGGTTTCAACTCTTGCCATTGTGGTTCCCGCACTCTCACACGGGGTTGGAATTACAGAGAGCTTTATGCGCGCGTTCGTATATGTGCCAACAGTATTTTTTGCAACAGTAATGCTAACAGAACCGATGACCACCCCACCAACACGCATCATGAGAATTCTCTATGGAGCAGGTGTTGGGCTACTCTTTTTCCCTGGAGTTCACATTTTCAGTATCTACGCCACTCCAGGGTTAGCGCTTCTTGCCGGAAATATTTTTTCCTATCTCATAAGCCCAAAGGCAAAACTTATATTGACACTTACTAATCGTATACGACTTGCAAATGATGTGTATGAGTTCGTCTTCACACCAAACCGCAGACTTGCTTTTTCTTCTGGGCAATATCTTGAATGGACACTTTCACACGGTGATTATGACAATCGTGGCATAAGACGCTTCTTCACAATCGCCTCGGCACCGACCGACCAGGACATACGACTTGGAGCAAAATTTTACGCACCTGCCAGCACATTCAAAAAAACACTCATGTCATTACATAAAGGAAGTACGCTTGTTGCCTCGCAACTCTCAGGTGATTTCATTATGCCAAGAAACCCACGCAAAAAACTTGTCTTCATTGCCGGAGGCATTGGCATCACACCTTTTATAAGCATGGTACGAAATCTTATAGATAAAAATAAATCGCGTGACATTGTGCTACTTTATGCGAACAGAACTGCCAACGACACTGCATATCGCGACATTCTTAATACGGCGTCTGCTCACGGTGTGCGTACCGTGTATGCGTTTTCAAATGAGCCTGAAGCATCCGAAGGCATTGCCACCATCAATGCAGAAGTTATTCGTACCAAAATACCTGACTTTCTGGAGCGTACTTTTTATATTTCCGGTCCACACGGTATGGTCGCCGGCATTGCGCAAACACTCCGCAGTGTCGGCGTACCGGCGTCGCGTATAAAAGCTGATTACTTTCCCGGCTTCGCGTAAAAATATCTACTAAAATAATAGGGAGAAATTCCATATATCTATATTGTGCCTACACTCAATTAAGATAGCAAACAAGTTTTCTTGACTTTTCTGACCGCTATTATACATTGTATGTATTACAATGAAAAGGGACTCAAATGGTTAATTATATAAGCCACTTAAAAACTATATCTGTATTAACATTGCCTTTCTTTTACCAAGCATAGCATTATTATATTCTCTAAATTTTAAAATAAATTCAGCTTCTTGTATCTCACTGTATAAGTCTTGATTTTCGTCTTGCAAAAATCCTAAAAAATAATAGGCTTTATTAACTTTATATTTTTGTTTTAAGTAGATTCTAAATTGCGCCAAATTAATTTTCCACGAGTGAGTAGCAGTTTTTGTACTTATATGTATATTTTGCCAATCTAAGAAGGCAATGTTTCCCTGTTGGATAATCAATCACCACGCTGTAAGCCGCGAGGAAATCTCCTGCTAGTATTATAACCATAATTCTCTACAAGGTAGAACCTTATAAACCTTATAAGAAACCTTATAGAGATTACGGAGAAGCTATACACAATTTTACGTAGTTGTGTGTATGTTCTCGTGTTGTCGTTTGGTATACTATAATTGTAAGTAACATATATGGATTTTCTTAACCCAAAAACGCTTGTACAACGAATGAAGATTCATTCTGGTATGGTTGTTGGTGATATTGGATCCGGTATTGGACATTACTCACTTGCAATTGCTAATTTAGTTGGAAAAGAGGGACGTGTATATGCTATAGATATACAAGAAGATGTTTTAACACATCTACGTCACAATGCTGAGGAGCAACATATTCAAAACATAGAAACTATTTGGGGTGATATTGAAAAACAATTTGGTACTAAAATACGTGATAACATACTTGATGCAGTTGTTTTTTCAAATATACTTTTTCAACTTGAAAATAAATCTTCTGCATTAGCAGAACTAAAACGTATTATAAAAATCGGTGGTAAATTATTGTTGGTTGAATGGTCTTCTTCACGAAGTAAAATAGGTCCAGCTGTAGACAGGATTATTACAGAAGATGATGCGTCCAAATTGCTTAATGAAGCTGGTTTTCAGGAAAATGAACGTTTTACTGTTGGTACGCACCATTATGCTATTATTGCTTCTGCTATATGAAAAATATTTCAACATTTCAGGCGGCATTAATTGGTGTGTTTGGACTATTTCTTTTAGGAGGGATATTTGTTATGGCAACGTATTCTGGTAGTAGTAAAAATAAACAAGAAATCGGCAAAGTAGTTATATGGGGAACATTACCACAACAATCTTTTCGTACTGCTCTTTCAAAAATAACTCAACAAAACCAAGATTTAAAAAATGTTTCTTATATTTATAAAAAACCAAAAACTTTTAATTCAACTCTTACAACTGCTATAGCAAGCGGTAATGGACCAGATATAATACTCGTTCCTCAAACACATCTCGCATCATTAAAAAATGTAATCACATTAATACCATACAGTTCTTTTTCAAAACGAAATTTCCTTAATGAGTTTGCCGATATTTCAAATATATATCTTTCCTCTAAAGGTTTTTATGGAATTCCACTTCTTATTAATCCACTCGTGTTATATTATAATCGCTCACTTCTTTCTTCCGCATCAGTTGCAAAACCACCAAGTACATGGGATGAGCTTTCTGGACTAGTACCATTATTTACTCATAAAAAACCATCAGGTGTTTTCTCGCAGGTACTTATTCCACTTGGTACATACGATAATATTAATGATGCTTCAGGTATTCTCTCTACGCTTTTTTTACAGGCTGGTATAACTATTGCAAAATATACACCAGAAGGGAATATACGCGTGTCTTTTCAGCCTTCCGATAATAAAACAAATAATGGTTCAACCAGTATTTCGCCAGGAGAATCGGTATTACGTTTTTATACACAATTTGCCGACCCGACAAAAACAACTTATACATGGAACAACACTCTTCCATCTTCACAACAGATGTTTCTTGCCGGCAACTCCACACTGTATCTTGGTTACGCGTCAGAGGCATTATTTTTTGCACAAGCAAATCCTAATTTATCTTTTGATGTCGCACCAATTCCACAACTTGCAGTTTCAAAAATAAAAACAGTATATGCAAATGTATATGCACTTGCATTGCCTCATGGAAGTAAAAATATAAACGGTGCATTGCGTGCAGCGTTAATACTTTCAGCAAACACACAAGAAAACATAATTGCACAAAATACGGGACTCGCACCAGCATTACGTTCTTTGCTCGCAAAACAATCATCTAATCCAATACAAAGTGTAGTATATTCTGCAGCAATAATGGCACGCACATGGTTATCCCCATCTATGTCAGCGACAAATCATATTTTCTCAATTATGATTAATGGAATAAATGCAGGTCAATTCTCTATTTCAACTGCGCTTACGCAGGCATCACAATCAATTACAGCCATACTACAATGAAAATCTTTATTACAGCATTAGTTTCAAATATTGTACTTTTCCCATCGTTTGTTGTAGCTGCAACAGGAAGTATTTGTAATTCAGGAGGATCAGGATTATGTAATCCATTAAAAGCAACTTCAATTCAAGGATTGCTTGTTGCTATTTTGGGATACGTAGTACAAATAGGAATTGTATTTATCGTATTGATGCTTGTTTTCACTGGTTTCAAATTTGCTGCGGCACAAGGAAAGCCAGAGGAATTACAAAAAGTACGCAGTATGTTTTTATGGACTATTGTTGGCGCACTTGTCATTTTAGGAGCGCAAGCTATTGCTACGGGTGTGTCTTCAACAATAACAGCAATTTCAACAACTCCGTAATTTAATATGGATTTTAAATCTTTTATTTCTCATATTGTAAATCTTATAAATTCTGCGATTATACCTCTTATATTTGGTCTTGCGCTATTATCATTTTTATTTGGAATGATGCGTTACTATTTTTTAAACGGTGCAAACACGGAAGACAAAGAGAAAGCACGTTCTTTTATGTTGTGGGGACTGATTGGTATGGTATTATTATTCTCAGTATGGGGTCTTATATCCATCGCACATAACACATTATTGCCATTATAAAATTCTATATATGTCTATACATTTTTTTAATTTCAAAAAATATTTAATCAAAGCATGTTTATTTCTTGTTAGTATAACGTTATTAACAACTACGTTAGCACGACCTGTTTTTGCACAAGGAATACAAGGAGTCGCTACGTCTATTCTTGGAATCATAAACGGCGTGCTTATACCGATTATATTTGCTATAGCGTTTATTGTATTTTTATGGGGTATATTTAAATATTTTATTGCTAGCGGTGCTAATCCTGATGAGCGTGCCAAAGGAAAGAGTTTGCTGATGTATGGTCTGATTGGATTTGCGATTATGTTATCGCTATGGGGACTGGTAAATATTGTTGTAAATACATTTAATCTCGGTGGTGTGCAACATTTACCACTTCCATATATTTAAACTCTATAATTTAATATCTACCAAAGTGATTCTTCGTTAATAGTGTGTGTTATCCATGGCGGAAGTTTAGTTATACGTATTGCAAGTTCTTTATTTGGCCATATTTTTTGTTTACATATTAAAATACGAATAGCTTTATTTTTTGCAACAATTTGATCTGGTAAACAAATTAATTTGTATTGGTCAAGTGCGTTACGTAATAGTTTTTCTCCATTAGTACGACATAAAGTATTTCCGATAATACGAAAAACAATAAGATGTCCATAAGGAGGGTAGTGTAAAGTTTTTCGTAATTCTGTTTCTTCATTAAAAAATATTGAGGAAGGTTGTTGTACAAGTGTACGACACGCTGTATCTTTTATATGTCTTGTAGCAATAAGAGTATATATTGAATATTGTGCAATTGAAAACGCTATACGTACAAAACGTTCACGAGCACGCCAAAAAGGAAGTGCGAGTAGAGAATCCGCCGAAACTACTATGGATAGAGAAAAAGAATCTTGTTTATCCAACCAATGAATAAGTCGCTCAGTTCCAATCAATATGGTTTGCGACACGCGCGCTTTCATAAGCGCGCGTGTCGCGGCAGCAACACTTGTAATTGTGTCAGAATCAAATCGAATAATTGTTGCTGTTGGAAAATATTTTGTTACATCTTCAATAACACGTTCAATACCTGCACCAAGCGGTATAAGATTCCAACTGCCACATATATTACAATGTATATCTGCATCCAGAACAATAGTTCCATCAGCAGAACGAAAAACTCTTGTGCCATCACGTGTTGCCAAAGAAAGAGCACGTCCATATTTATCGCGTACAGCGGAACCACAATCTTTACAAATCACGGTTGATGCATATCCGCGATGAGTTGCAATAAGTAATACGCGCCCTTTTTTACTAAGTACATTTTGTATCATCTTACGCATAGAAAAAGTAATAGTTGTGTAACGCTTCTCAGGTACAGGAAGATCATCTGGACGAGTTGAAAATAAATGTATTTTTTTATGAAATGGATTTTGTAATTTTTTATTTTGTGGAGTTCGTACTTCAATTCGTATCGGATAATCTCCAATTATAAATTGCACATGCCGTGCACGCGCAAGCTCACGTAGTGCAATACGCATATCTATATGTGGATATCGTATATTTTGATATGTAGTTGCACTTTCTCGCTCAATAATAATTGAACTTATATGTTGAATCGCAACAAACGCATGAGAAGATGTAGTAATTACAACATGTGCTGTTTTTATATTTGTAAGTATTTTTTGATGTTTCTTAGTGTTTTTACTTCCTGTAAGTATAATTGATACCGAAGATAATTGTTTATCAAGACGGTTTGCTTCAACAGCACTTGGTACAATAAATAATATTGTGCCATCGCATTGTTTTTTTTCGCATAGAGATTTATAATATCGTATTCTGTCATCGTATGGTACTTCGTACTGTGTTTCAATATAACCATTACCATTGAAAAGACGTATCGGAAAACCGGCAATAATTTCATCATTGGTAAATAATTGGCGAAGAACACTACCATATGTTGCTGCATGATATTGTGCCACATTATGAGCTGCTTCATTATATACACGCGGTAAGCGTGAGTTTGTTTGTATAACACCTGTTCGTGGAGTAAACGTGGCATTTTTTAAGAAAGATTTCGCATCACGTACAGTAATACATTTTGTTACTATCGCTGGTACAGTTTTATGCCTAAGCGGTACATAAACTATCGTACCAATAATAACTGAGGAATTTGATCGATATGAAAATTCTTCATTAGATGTAGCACGAATAAATGGCACCACGTCAATTATATACATACGCTATAAGGTAAGTTGATATACTGTTTTTTCATCACGCACAAGTAATGTTTTATTTTTACCTGACGCAATTTTAGGTATTATACCTTTAAGCAAAGGTGCGAATGTACGTGGTGAACGCGGGTCAATAGAAAGTGCATATATATTTTTACCGATACTAATTATAATTGCATCGTTACGATCTGGATACGGTATCACTCCAGATATTTTCTGAGCGGAAGAAAATATAACTGTTGGTGCGCAGGTATTGTTTACACATAGATATGATGGTGGTGTGCATGATGATATTTTTTCAATCGGTGTTGCGATTATTTGATTTCTAGAAACGATTAAAGATAAACATTTATTTATAAAGTTTAAAGGATATGTATTATTAGGTAGGATTGCAGCATCAATTTTTTTCTCAGCGTTATTTTTTTTAATACCCGTAAGTATTACTCCTTTTGGAACCTGTGGAATTAAAAAAGCACGTACCGTAACTGATTTGTTTTCGGGGATAATTATAAAATGTTTCCACGGCCAATATGTTTTTGCTGATGCGAGAATAGTATGATTTCCAGGAACAAGTGATAATGTAAGAGTATGATTATGTGCAACACCACGTGGAGCATAATCTAAAAACACTTGTGCATTGTTTGGTAAATCAGTGATAACAACTTGTTGTTCTTTTGTAAGCACAAGCCCTGGACCAATACGATATCCCGACATGTACATACCAGTAAGCAACAACAAGAATAAAACACTCGCTGCGATAGTATAATTAAATAACAAACGATTCTTCATATATAAGTTAGCATATCAGAGAAATCGTTATACGTCATGGAAATTTTGCAGCACACAGCGCTTCGCGCTATTATAAAATATATATGTCTTTCTTCTCACCAAAACTCGGTATTGACCTTGGTACAACAAATGTGTTGGTATATTCTCCAGGAAAAGGAATTGTATTAAATGAGCCGTCAGTAGTTGCTGTTTCAATAGAAGAACATAAAAGTAAAATATTATCTATCGGTGTTGAAGCGAATGAGATGATAGGTAGAACACCTGACACAATTATTGCTTACAGACCAATGAAAGATGGTGTTATAGCAGATTATCGTGTAACTGAAGCGATGCTGAAACATTTTATGCGCAAAGCACTTTTGCATAATCCTTTTAGACCAACTGTATTAATTTCAGTACCCGCTGGTGTAACATCAACAGAAAAACGTGCTGTTATTGAAGCGGCAATAAATGCTGGTGCAAAAAACACATACGTAGTGAAAGAACCAATACTGGCTGCTATTGGTGCTGGTATTCCGATTCACGAACCAATGGGGCGTATGATTGTTGACATCGGTGGTGGTACTATTGACGCAGCAGTAATTTCACTTGGCGGTATTGTTACTTCAATAAGTGTAAAGTGTGCAGGTAATAAACTTGACCATGCTATCGTAGATTATGCAAAAAGACAACATAACTTGGCTATTGGTGACAAAATGGCTGAAAAAGTAAAGATAAGTATCGGTTCTGCGGTCTCTATTGAAAATGAAGAGGAAAAAACATCTATAAAAGGGCGTGATCTCGTTTCTGGATTACCACGAACTATTGAACTTTCTACAAATGAATTAGTACACGCAATGGGACGTGAACTACGCGAAATGATGGGTGCCGTACGCAATGTATTACAACGTACACCACCTGAGCTCGCAAGTGATATTGTTGACAATGGTATTATTCTTACAGGCGGGACTTCACAATTAAGGAATCTATCCGAATTAGTATATCGTAGAACCGGAGTACAAGCTAAAGTCGCAAAAGATGCTTTTTTTTGTGTTGCGCGCGGTACAGGTATTGCACTTTCGCATCTTGATACTTATAGAAAAAGCATAATTGCAAAATCTTAGTTATTGCAAATATAAATAATGTCTTTTAAATAGAGGAAAACAAGCAAAAGACCGATTGAATGTACCATATCAGCATAGTATGCTGATATGGTACATAAGGGCCCGTAGCTCATCTGGTAGAGCGCCGCATTCGCATTGCGGAGGTAAGGAGTTCAAGTCTCCTCGGGTCCACTAAACTTAATTTCAAAATATTGTCAATCTCTCAAAAAAATGTCTACCAAAGCGAAGAACAATACCTTAATCGAAACATCTGCCTATTTCATTCAAATTCAATTTAGTGGTGCTTATTGGATTTAAAGTCGGAACTTATTACGAACAAAATCCGTAGAATTTTAACTAATCTTTCTATGTACATGTAGCACTTCGAATTCATTGTGGACCCTAGCGGACTCGAACCGCTCGCCTCATCCATGCCATGGATGCGCTCTACCAGATGAGCTAAGGGCCCTTATTTAATTTTTGTACATAATACAAACGAATACTTTGCTACTGTAACGTGTTCACACGCAATTCTCAAGTATATGTATAAATAAAACTTTGACTATATTATAGATATCGTGTATAACAATAGTATTATTTAGTATGGTAAAAATGACTCTCGCACCCACAAAACGAAGAGGAGATAAATCTATATTATCGTTTGAAAGTATAACGCTTGTAACAGCATTATTAGGAACTGTTTCGGAACGTACACGTGATGTACTTTCAAGACGTTTTGGACTTGGTGTTCGTACAACATGCGAGACACTTGAATCTATTGGTTCTCGTATGGGTATCACAAGAGAACGAGTACGACAAATTGAACACGCAGGCATTGAAGCAATTCGTTCCGGAAACGCATTTAAAGATGCTGAAAATGATTTTGATGAATTACGACGTTATGTTGTCAAAGAAGGCGGTATCGTTCCTGAAGAACATTTACTCTCTGTTCTTTCGGTAAGTAATCACGAACGTAATTATTTTCGTTTTCTTTTATTTGTTGGTGTTAAATTTTTTCGCGAGCGTGAAAGTGATAATTTTTATGCACGTTGGCATGTTGACCACAGTACAGCAACAGCTGTACATAATGCGTTAGATAGACTATATGAATCACTTCCAGACGAAGATGTGCTTTCAGAGCATGATATTCTAAACCGTTTACTTGAGGAACTTAAATAATGCATATCGAGATGAAGAAATGTTAAAACGTTGGCTTTCTCTTTCCAAACGAATTTCTAAAAATCCAGTTAATGAATGGGCACGTGCGACATCACCACGTATTAGAGTGAAAGGAATTCGTGACTATGCGTATTTGGTTATCAAACACAATAATAAACCGATGCATTTCAGCGATATTGCTATAGAGATTACAACGTTGTTTGCAAAAAAAGCGCATATTGCTACTACACACAATGAGCTTATTAAAGATGATCGTTTCGTTTTAGTTGGACGTGGTCTATATGCACTTGCAGAGTGGGGATATCATCCCGGTGTTGTTCGTGATGTTATAACTGATATTCTCCATAAGGAAGGTCCACTTACTAAAGAAGAAATATTAAAACGTGTAGGAAAAATACGTTTTGTAAAAGCAAATACAATTCTTGTGAACCTTAGTGATAACCGTTATTTCATCAATAAAAAAGATGGTACATACATGTGTGCCAAATAATTTAAATAATCTACTAATTATAAAATTTATACAAAGTATTATTTGATTTTTCTATCAGGCAAATACAATGTATACTACATACTGTGTCTTGGTTAAAAGATTTTAATGAATCAATAAGGTCACCTGACTCATCAGTATCGGCTATTCCGATACTGATACTTGGTTTAGTGATGTTTTCTATCACACTTTTTATATTTCCGTTACAGATTCGTGCGGCTTTATATTTTTTTGCAATACTTATACCAATCGTACTTCCGTTTATTTTAGGTTATAGTGTGTTTCGTATATGGATTAATTTTAGAAGATCTGCATTTATCGCTTCACAAAAATATATATTACTTGAAATAAAACCACCACGTTCACACACCAAGACGCCACTTGCAATGGAAGCTGCTCTCGCTGGAATTCATATGACCGCAGGAGAAAGTACTTGGTACGATCGCTTAATACTTGGAAAGACACGACCTTGGTGGTCGTTGGAAATTGCTGTTATTGACAGCACTGTACATTTCTTTATTTGGGGACGCGCAATGTTCAGGCATAATGCAGAGTCTCAGATTTATGCACAAATACCTGGAGCGCAAGTAGTTGAAGTGCCTGATTACACGAAACGTATTTCAACCGATTCAGATGAACACATAATATGGGGATGTGATTTTGATCTTACAAAACCTGACCCATATCCAATTAAAACATATATTGATTATGGTCTCGATAAACCAATGAAAGAGACAGAACAGATTGATCCACTTGCACATATTATTGAATATATGGGTACGTTTGGTGTAGGTGAACAAGTATGGATGCAAATTATTATACGTGTTCATAAAGGTGAAAAATATCACAAAAAAAATGCTAAAGGAAAAAAATACACATGGAAAGATGAGGGTAAAGAATTGATACAGAAAATTCGTGAAGATACAATTATCACCACAAAATATAAAGATGCTGTTACTGGAGAAGTACGTAATATTGAAGGTTTTCCAAATCCGACAAAAGGAGAAATAGAGACCATGGCGGCTGTTGAACGTAATATATCAAAACAAGCATTTGATGTTGGAATTAGAGTTATATATATTGCAAAACCAGATAAATTCACTGGTCCGAAAATCCCAGGTATAATCAATATGTTCAAGCAGTTTAGTTCTGAAAGTTTTAACAGTTTTAAGCCGGCGCGTTGGTTTATTCAATTTAATGACTACCCATGGGAGATTTTTGCCAAGAAACGAAAAAAGATAAAACAAAAAGAAATTATTGATGCATATCGTCGTCGCTCTTATTTTTATGCACCATATATAACACAACACAATATCATGAGTGTTGAAGAAATTGCAACTATATATCATATACCATCAGCTTCCATAACTACTCCAGCACTTTCACGCTCTCGTGTTCAATCAACCACTAATACACCACCACCAGGTTTACCGACATAAAATTGGCATGAATAGGTTTTATACACTCATAAAAACTGGTATTCTATTATTCCGTTCAACATTTAAGCGGTACCGTAAATCTTTTTGGTTTGGTGGTATTATACTGATAATTATAGGATTCTTTATAATACAAATAACACCTCCTTCTAATTTTCCCATTAATACATATGTACAAATACCAAAAGGAACGAGTGCTCGTTCTGCTGCCGATATCCTTACTCGCGCACATATTATTAATTCATCCATTTCGTTTATTTTAATTGCGCGTCTAACAAATACACAGAACAATATACAAGCTGGGACTTATCGGTTTAATATACCTATCGGTATATATACAGTAGTGTATCGTTTGGAAAATGGGGAACTCGATATTGCTCCTATACGTATAACTATTCCTGAAGGATTTACAATACGAGATATGGCACCACGTATTGCAAAAAAAATTCCTAATATTACACAAAATGATTTCATCAAATATGCAACACGATATGAAGGATACTTATTTCCAGATACTTATTATTTTTCTAAAACAACAACAGTTTCAGAAGTTATAAATACAATGCATAAAAATTTTGAATCCCATATTGCACCTTTGAGAGATAAAATATACTCATCTGGGCATACATTAAAAGATATTGTTATTATGGCATCTTTAGTAGAAAAAGAAGCGCGTTCTTTTAAAACGCGACAAATTATAGCTGGTATTTTATGGCATCGTTTGCGTATAGGTATGCCATTACAAGTTGATTCTGTGTTTGGTTTTATTTTTAATACACAGACATATATCCCATCTGCGAAAGACTTAAAAACACTTTCTCCGTATAATACATATTTACATACAGGACTACCTCCGGGACCGATTGATAATCCAGGAATTAACTCACTTCGCGCAGCAGTAATGCCGATAAAAACATCCTACTTATATTATTTAACAGGACATGACGGTATTACACGTTACGCAAATACTCTTAGTGGACATCTTCAAAATGAAAAGCATTTTTTACGTTAATAACTTGCACTATAACTCTATATAATGCTATCGTCAGCAAATGACAATTCGCGGGAAACGGGTTTTTGTAGGTTTATCAGGTGGTGTAGATTCTTCCGTGTCTGCAGCATTACTACAACAAGCTGGTGCATCAGTTGTAGGAGTGTTTATAAAAGGTTGGTATCCTCCTGGATTGCCATGTACATGGGCAGATGATAGGCGTGATGCTATGCGTATCGCTGCGCGGCTTGGTATTCCTTTTTATACACTTGATGCTGCTGTTGAATATAAAAAAAATATTATTGATTATCTTATTGCCGAATATGCTATTGGACGTACACCAAATCCAGATGTATTTTGTAATCGCGATATAAAGTTCGGTGTATTTGCATATGATGCATTTTCACACGGTGCAGATTATATAGCTACAGGACATTACGTACGTGTATTTCATTCAATTAAAAAAGGAAACATTCTTTCACGTGGGGTAGACAGCGATAAAGATCAAAGTTATTTTCTTTGGGCAGTTTCTCCGAAAGTTCTTTCTCGCGTATTATTTCCAATTGGCAAATATAAAAAGCCTTATGTCCGTGAATTGGCAGAAAAATTTCATATACCTGTTGCCAAAAAAAAAGACAGCCAAGGTATTTGTTTTTTAGGTCCTGTATCTGTAGAAGAATTTCTGCGTTCAGAGTTCGGTACTACTGTCGGACCTGCAGTAGATATAGATGGAAAGGATGTTGGCACACATGATGGAGCTGTTTTATATACAATTGGCGAACGTATAGCGCTTGCTAATGCAGATAATGGCCCGTGGTATGTTGTAGCAAAGCATATTAAGAACAATAAATTAATTGTTAGCCGAGGAAAATCAATACCACTATATAATTACAATAAATTTTTATTACAGCAAACTAATTGGTTTACTGACCCATTTCTTGCAGATACGGCACAGTATCGTTATCATGGTAATCGTATTAAAGGTAATGTTACACTAAAGAACAATACATATATATTTACTGCTGTTAATACACTTCCAGAAATTCCGGCAGAAGGACAATCTCTTGTACTATATAAAGGTACTCGATGTATTGGTGGTGGTATACTAAATCTATGCAAGTAAAAAGATTAGTAATTATTGTATTTGTTTTAGCGATAATAATTATTATTGCTATATTTTCATCATCAAAACATTTGAAAGATCATCCACTTAATTCACTGCGTGTTGCGACAAGTACACAAAATACAATACGAGTTGTTTCTTTATCACACTCTTATAAACGTGGAGTATATACAATACAAGGATCTATAACTGTACCAAATATATGCTATGCGGTTTCTACACACACATCACTTATTCCTTCAACAACACCTCAACGTATACGTCTTATACTAAGTGTTCCAAATGATACAGGTAGATGCTTACAACTCGTTGCAACAACAACATTTAGTGTTACTCAACGTGCAAAAAAGAATGCGAGTGTAGAAGTTTATCTTAACGGTGTTCTTGCAACATCAACTAAATTGTAATAATTATGCCTGACATTATAAAAGCAGATGGAAGTAAACAAGCATTTGATCCTGAACGTCTAAAAATGTCCCTTATTCGTGCTGGTGCTGGGGAATATACTGCACGTAACATTACTGAATCTGTTTCAAAATCAGTACATCATGGAATACGTTCTCGTGATATATATAGTCGAGCGTTTACACTACTTCGTAAAGAAACACGACCTGTTGCAGCACGTTACGCATTACGTCGCGCACTTCTTGAGCTCGGACCATCAGGCCATCCTTTTGAAGATTTTATGGCGCGTGTTTTTGAAAAAGACGGATGGAATGTAGAGTGGCGAAAAATATTACAAGGTGTTTGTGTATCGCATGAAGTTGATATGTTTGCACATAAAAACGGTACTACATTAATAGCTGAACTCAAATACCATAATACACCGCAATATAAAACTGATGTTAAAGTTGCTCTATATGTAAAAGCACGCTTTGATGATATTTGGTCATACGCAGAAAAAAAAGCAATCCCAAAAGTAGAACGTGGTTTGCTTATTACGAATACTAAATTTACAAGTCAGGCAGTTGCGTATGCCACATGTGCCGGTCTTGAGCTTTTAGGATGGGGATATCCTCAAGAAAATAACGTATACGAATATATATGTCGTACAAAAGTCTATCCGATTACAGCACTTACACTCTTAAAAAAAGCTGAAAAACGCTTACTTATTGACAAAGGGGTGGTATCTTGTGATATGCTACGAGAACGACGTGATGTACTTTCTTCTTTACATATATCATCTGAACGAGTTGGTACAATTCTCGCCGAAGCAGATGCTCTTATTGCTCTTCCGCATCCATACTAATATCAAATTAATTTTATATGAACACACAACAACCTTATAATACGAAAACACAACAACTTTATAAAAATACCAACATATTAAAAATTCGTATTATTCTTATTTTTATTATCGGTTTTACACTTGGTGCACTTACAATTATTGCATGGAATAGTGAACAACAGAATAATAGTCGAGGTTCTGTTGTAACTACAACAACGACTCCAAATACTAAAAATGCAACAACAACACCAGAGAAAATTACAGCTGTATTATCAAGTGGTGTAGGTACAGGAACAGTTAATATTGTTAACCAACCTGCAGGAAATACAGTATCAGTTGAATCTGTTACAGTACCGCCTCCAGGAGTATGGGTTGCAGTACGCGAAACAAAAAATGGACAGTTAGGAAATGTGCTTGGAGCAGAGTATGTACACGGTCCACGTTCAAATATTGTTGTTGATCTTTTACGAAATACGGAACCAAATAAATTGTATGTTATTGAACTGTATCGTCCAGGAATCAAAAAAGGTGTATTTAATATAAAAACAGAAAGTGTATATATTGATTTTGACACTGGTAGAAGTGTTATTGTTCCTTTTCACACAACTACATAGTTAATAACTAACTAATGACTGGAAACTTTAAAACAAAAAGCACTTGGGGTCAGTTTGATCCAACTTCTACGACATCATATAGAGTAAGTCGTTCAAAGATTGATTTATTTAGTGAATGTCAGCGTTGTGCATATCTTGATATGCGTTATGGAGTGAAGCGTCCCAGTATGCCAGCGTTTACACTAAACAACGCAGTAGACGA